>JAEENG010000023.1 GCA_016283615.1 Treponema sp. | reverse complement strand
TGTCATAAGCGGTAAGGTAGCCGTTGAGCCAGAAACTGAAATTGAACCGGCCCGAATTTTTTAAGAGACTCTGGAGTTTTTCGATTCCTGTTTTTAAAAGTTCAACTGCCTGTTTGTATTTATCGCTGTCGATGGAAGTAAAAAGTTTATCCAGATTCCAGCGCGGTGTATTCAATTCATTCATAATTTAATTCTATCATGTACCACTTATTTCGTCTATTTTTCCGAATTATGAAAAATTATATATCATAGAATCGCATTATCGATTATAATAATTGGAATGAGTGAGAGTCTTTTAATTAAGTACGACGCCATGGAGCAGAAGTTCTCGTATCCAAAAAATATGCAGAACCTTTTTAATGCCAATTTTGACGATCGTCCTCTATGGGAAATTTTTCGCGATAACGACACTGCTTCTGTCGAAGACTGTAAACTTATTGAATGGGCATGCAGCCGCGCCCACGAAGCAAAAGATTTTGCAAACAACCTTCAGATTTGTCTGACCACAAAAATCGGACCAAACTGGTACATGGTCAGCGCCGTAAGACCGGAAGGTTCCTACCTCATTACACTCAACTTCATCGATATCAACGAAGACGTCAACAGACTCAATTATTTTGTCCACCTGAGCGAAAGCGACGTTCTTACAAGTCTTTATTCAAAAAAAGGTCTGTTTTCAAAAATCGAACATGTTATGACGGGTCAGATGCTGGCAAAGGAAAAAACAGTATATTCGCTGGTTTATTTTGACATTACCCGGTTCCGCTCTTTAAGCGACTTTCTCGGACGCTCGGGAATCGAAATTCTTCTCGTAAACATTGCAAGTGCCGTAAAAGCTCTGGTGGGTGACAAAGGCTATGCCGCCAGAATCGAAAGTGACCGTTTTGTATTCTTTTACCCGGGCACAAAAGAAGAAATTCAGGCTCTTGCAGAAAAGCTCGTAGAAGCCTTTGACAAGTTTGATCTTTCATTTCATATAAACTGTAATTTTGGTGCCTACATCTGTGACGAAGAAAATGTCAGTCCGCAGATTATGCTGGACAGGGCAATTGTTGCGCAGAACGCAATCAAGGGAAGTTACTCCAACACAATTAATTTTTATGACGAAAAGCTCCGCCAGAAGATGATTACCGAACAGGAAGTTACCGGCTGTATGGACGAAGCCCTGGAAAAGGGACAGTTTGTGCCGTTCTTCCAGCCCCAGTACGACCACTCAACCGGCAACATCGTCGGCGCAGAAACTCTCGTACGCTGGATTCATCCGGTTAAGGGACTGATATCGCCCGGTGTATTTATTCCTATTTTTGAATCCAACGGTTTTATTACCGAACTGGACCTTTATATTTTTGAACAGACATGCCGCTTTATCCGCGAAAGCATTGACCAGGGCCGTCATATAATTCCAATCAGCACAAACTTCAGCCGCTACGATATTTTTATGCCGGATTTTATTCAGCAGCTTGAGACAAGGCGTCAGAAGTACAACGTAGACCCTTCACTGATCCGGATTGAAATTACGGAGTCAGCTGTTGTGGGCGGAAGCAACTACACTGCCGAAATCGTAAAAAAACTCCATGACTGCGGTTACACAGTAGAAATGGATGACTTTGGTTCAGGGTATTCTTCCCTCAATGTTCTTAAAGATATTGAATTTGATATAATCAAGCTGGACATGAAGTTTATGTCCACCGACACAAAAAGTGAACGCAGTGTTACAATCTTAAAATCCATCGTCAACATGGCAAAATGGCTCAATATGCCTGTAATTGCCGAAGGCGTAGAAATGGTTGAACAGGCAAACTTTCTGGAATCAATCGGCTGTACGACAATTCAGGGATATTTGTACTCAAAACCGCTGTCCGAGCAGGATTTTACTGCGCTGATTCAAACCAAAGATTCCGCAAGAAAAGTATTAAAGTAAAAAATTATGGACAACTCAAATCTCAAACCTTTTATCCTCAATAACGGAAAGAAAAATCCTTTTGTGCTGGTAGTTCCCGGCGGCGGCTACGATCATTACGGCAGCCGGGAGCAGGACATTATTGCACAAAAAATGAATGAACTGGGCTTTTCTTCCGCAGTTCTTTACTACAGAATCAATCCGTCCACCTTCCCCATGCCTCTTGTGGATCTGGCTCAGGGGATGGCATTCATTAACAGCAAAAAATCCGACTGGAATATAAGTTCAGTCTGTGTTATGGGGTTTTCTGCCGGAGGGCATTTATCTGCCTGTCTCGGAGCCTGGTGGAATTCACCCCTGCTCAGGGAAATAACGGGTCTTGAATCAGAAGTCATGCGCCCGGATTATTTATGCCTTTGCTATCCGGTTGTAACTTCTGATAAAACTTACGGTCACGCAGGTTCATTCAGAATGCTGACAGACGGTCTTTTGGAAAGCGACGGGCACAGGTTTTGCAGGCTGACGGATTCAAAAGACATTATGGAAGTGCTTTCTGTTGAAAAACACATTACAAAGGACTTTCCCCCAAGTTTTGTCTGGCACACTCAGACCGACGAAAGCGTAAAAATTCAAAACAGCCTGACTCTTGTAAACAGACTTGTTGAGCAGGGCGTCAGTGTTGAATACCACCTCTTTCCGAAAGGAAAACACGGCCTTTCCCTTGCACAGGGAACTGCCTGCGGGGTATGGCCTGAACTTTTTGCAAACTGGTATAATAAAAAAATAAAAAAATAAAATGGAGAAAATATGACAGTAGTACAATCGATTTTGCTTGGAGTTTTGCAGGGAATTACAGAATTTCTGCCTGTTTCTTCCAGCGGACATCTTGCCGTAGCGCAGAAACTTTTTGGACTTGAAGACGTTCCTCTTTTGTTTGACGTAATGCTTCATCTTGCAACCCTTGCGGCAGTTTGTCTTTATTTCAGAAAAAAGATCGCCAGACTTTTTATGTGCTTTATCCGCTGGATTGGACGCAAGCCTCTCATCGAAGAGTCAAATCCGGACAAAGTAATCCCAGACGACCTGCTCAGCGGAACTGATGCCCTGGGACGCAAAACAATTCTTGCGCTGATTTTTGCAACAATCGTTACAGGCGCAATGGGAGTTGTTACTTCAAAACTTATTCCTGATTTACCAATTCAGGTGACTTGTGCCGGCTTTCTTATTACAGCCTGCCTTCTGGTATTTTCTTCCGTATGGGAAAAACGGCACGCAAAAAAAGACTTTGAGGGAATCTCTGTCAGACAGTCGCTTTTTATCGGTTTAATGCAGGGCTTTGGCACACTGCCCGGAATCAGCCGTTCAGGTTCAACAATTGCAGGCGGTCAGTTTGCCGGCGTTGAACGCTCTGCTGCGGGAGAATTTTCTTTTATCGTTTCGATTCCTGCAATTCTCGGGGCCTTTGTTCTTGAAGCAAAAGACCTTGGAGAAGTAAGTTCTTCAATCGGTGCACTGCCTGTAGCCTCTGGCTGTCTTGCAGCTTTTGCATGGGGATATCTTTCCTTAAGCCTTCTGATGAAGATGATTCGCGGCGGTAAGCTTGAGCGCTTTGCCTTCTATCTTGTTCCTCTTGGGATTCTGGGTTTGATTTTCTTTTAGGATTTGAATTAAGACAGTTGATTTAAAAAATAAAAAGGACCGCGTGAAGGAGGAGAAACAGCGGTCCTTTTTTTTGATACTTTAATTAATTTCTTGCTGCTGAGAATAAAATATAGTAAAGCATAAAAATGTGCAATAGAATTTAGTAGAAAAATTATGAAAAATATGCAAAAATAACGGAAGTTTAATGAATACTCCGCAAATATTGCGGTATATTGCGAAAACACTGGAATATTTTGCAAAATACAACATAAAGGAGCGCTAATATGAAAACAATTGGTATTATCGGAGCCATGCAGGTTGAAGTAGATTACCTTCGTTCCCTGATGCAGGACCGGGTGGAACAGACCCGTGCCGGTGGAATTTTGTTTGAAAAAGGACAGATTAAAGATAAGGAAGTAGTTCTTGTACGCAGCGGGGTGGGAAAGGTAAACGCCGCTTTGTGTGCACAGAGACTTGCCCTTGAGTTTGGCTGCGAAGCCGTAATCAACACCGGAATTGCCGGTGCCATGGCAAAAGGTCTTGGCGTTATGGATTTTGTGGTGAGCACGGACGCAGTTCAGCATGATGTGGATGCCACCGGCTTTGGTTACAAAAAGGGTCAGATTCCTCAGATGGATGTATTCAGTTTTGAAGCTGACAAAAACCTCGTAAATTCAATTCAAAAAGCATTTGATTCAAGTGAATTTGCAAAAGAACATAAAATGATTCAGGGACGAATTGCAACCGGCGACCAGTTTATTTCTGAAAAAAGTGTAAAGGAAAGCATTGCAGAAAACTTTGAACCTGCATGTGTGGAAATGGAAGGTGCCGCAATTGCACAGGCCTGCTACCTAAACAAGGTGCCGTTTGCGATCCTGCGCTGCATGAGCGATATGGCAGATGATTTGAGTTCCAACGGCTATGAATTCAACGAAGGAATTGCTGCTCAGATGAGCGCTAAGGTTGTAGAAAAAGCCCTTGAATTACTGTAGAAAACAAAGGTCTTTTAGGATAAAATCATAGCAGGGGGGTATTATGGAACTTAAAAAATACAACGTAGACAGTTTCAATTTAGATCATACAAAGGTAACTGCACCTTATGTTCGACTCGCTGCCCGCAAAGAAGGAGAAAAGGGAGACATCGTAACAAAATTTGATGTCCGCTTTACCCAGCCAAACAAAGAGTGTATGCCCACAGGCGCTATTCATACAATTGAACACATCGTTGCCGAGTACATCCGTGACGAAATCGAAGGTGTAATCGATTTTAGTCCCATGGGTTGCCGCACCGGTTTTTATCTTACAGTCTGGGGAGATCGGGACGAAGAATACATCGCAAAGCATCTTCTTCCGGTTGTAAAAAAGGTTGTAGCGTGGGAAGGTGAAATTCCTGCGGCAAACGAAATTCAATGCGGCAACTACCGTGACATGGACCTTGATGGAGCCAAAAAATACGCAAAAGCGTGGGTTGATGGAATTCAAACCCTGGGCTGGAACTGTTATAAATAATGAACGGTCTCCAGAAATTCCGGGAAACTCTTTATTCTGTTTTTCCAATAATGCTTGTGGTAATGTTACTCTCTCTGACACTGGTTCCCCTGGGAAGCACTGTCCTTGTAAGATTTATCGCAGGCGGAGTTCTCGTAATTTTTGGCTTAACAGTTTTTCTGCTGGGAGTCGACATCGGTATTCTGCCGGTTGGTGAACGAAGCGGGGCGGCCCTGACTGCAAAGAAAAACCTTCCGCTTTTACTTTTCAGTGCATTTATAATAGGTTTTATCGTAACAATCGCAGAACCCGACGTTCAGGTGCTTGCAGACCAGGTAAGTTCAATCGAAAGCTCGGTCAACAGATGGCTTTTAATCGGAATGATTGCCGTGGGTGTGGGAATTTTTGTTGCCCTTGGCATCCTGCGCACTATTATTTCTCTTCCGCTCAACTGGATTTTAACTTTTTCATATATCCTTGTTTTTGTGCTGGCTTTTTTTGCTCCAAAAACTTTTCAGGGCGTTGCATTTGACTCCGGCGGGGCTACAACGGGCCCGATGACTGTACCGTTTATCATGTCTCTGGGGCTGGGCGTTGCGGCTGTCCGTGCAAATTCAGATAAAAATAATGAATTAAAAAGCGCTTCTTCAAACGACAGTTTTGGTCTTACAGGAATTGCATCTGTCGGCCCGGTTCTTGCCGTTCTTGTTTATGGAATTTTATTTTTTAACCCCTCAACTTCATCTGTCGCTAAAAGCGCAGTTTCTGAACATGGGGCCAGCCTTGCAACCCACTACTGGTTTGTAGACTTTGCCCGGGAACTTCCCCTGATTACAAGAGAAGTCCTGTCGGCCCTTGCGCCGCTGGCAGTGATGTCCGCAGTTTTTCAGGCAACTCTTTTAAAGCTTCCGCCGATGCAGGTTATCCGAATGATACGGGGTTTTGTGTTCAGTTTTGTGGGCCTTGTAATATTTATGCTGGGCGCACAGGTTGGTTTTATGCCATGCGGACATGAACTTGGAGTTGCTTTGGGAAAAGCCGCTGCAAACGGACCTTTCTGGTCCGCACTTCTTGTGACGGCGGGCTTTGTTTTTGGTGCAATTGTAGTATGCGCCGAGCCTGCAGTCTGGGTTTTGACCGACCAGGTTGAATCAATTACGGGCGGCACAATCAGGCGCCGCGTTATGCTTTTTGCCCTCAGCACAGGCGTTGCTTTTTCCATCGCCCTTTCCATACTCAGAGTTTTGTGGGGATTCAGTTTGTGGTACATCCTGATTCCGGGCTATGCGGTAGCCCTGATTTTATCGTTTATAACCCCAAAACTCTTCGTGGGAATTGCCTTTGACTCGGGCGGTGTTGCCTCGGGACCCATGACTACGACTTTTATTCTGTCCTTTGCTCTTGGTGCAGGCAGCGTTTCAGGTTCATCTTCTGCAACAGACGCATTTGGGGTAATTGCTCTTGTTGCCATGACACCCCTTATTGCTATTCAAATTCTTGGAATTTTTTATAGAATTAAAACAAGGAGAGCTGCATGAGTTCATTTAAAATGATTATCAGCATAGTTCCTCACGACAGGGGCGAAGCCCTTACAAAAGCGGCGGTCCAGGCAGGATGCCCGGGCGGAACTGTTTTGATGGGGCGTGGGCTTGCAAAATCAAATTTCGGCGCAATCCTTGGAACCGGCGAAACCAGAAAAGACATTATTTACATGGTCGTTGAAAATTCAACAAAAGATAAAATTATTGAATCCATAATTGAATCCTGCAGAAAGGAAAAATCAGGATTCGGGCAGCTTTTTACCTGCGACGTTAACCATCTTTTTAAGGCCGGAACACTTTCCGGAGGAGAAGATTCTATGAATACAAAAAAATCTGGCGATATGATTACCGTAATCGTAAATAAGGGTTACGCTGACGACATTATGTTTGCGGCCCGCAAAGCGGGAGCCACCGGCGGAACCGTTATCAACGCCCGCGGAACTGCCCGCGAAGACGACGAAAAGTTCTTTGGCGTACACATCGTTCCGGAAAAGGACATGCTGATTATTGTTGTGGACAGTGATAAAAAAGACCAGGTTATGAAATCAATTTCCGAAGTTAAGTGCTTAAAGGAAGCCGGAATGGGAATCGCCTTCAGTTCACAGGTAAGCGATTTTTGCCTTTTAGGAAAAACAAAATAAAAAGATGACGACAAAAGAAAAGATAATTCAATTATTGTCAGAAAATAAAGATGAATTTGTATCAGGGGAAGACCTTGCCCTCAAACTTTCTCTTTCCCGGGCGGCTGTCTGGAAGGCAATTAAGGCACTGGAAAGCGACGGCTACAAAATAGAAGCCGTGACAAACCGGGGCTACAGAATCTGCGCCCTTCCTGACAAACTTGACCTCAGGACACTTGCCGAAGTTTCCGGCCTTGAGCCGGGTCAGGTCATAATCTTTGACAGTATTGATTCAACAAATAAAGAAGCAAAACGCCGTATCGTTGAAGGTGAAGGCGCAAAACTTCACAAAACACTTTTTGCAGCAGAAGAGCAGACCGCAGGCCGCGGCCGCCTTGAACGGAAGTTTTTGTCTCCGGCAAAAAAAGGTGTTTATTTTACGCTTGTTTACTGCCCTCAAACTCAGGTTATTCCTGCAGTTATGACCAGTGCGGCTGCGGTTTCTGTCTGCCAGGCGGTTGAAGAGCTTTACAAAACCGGCTGTTCTGTAAAATGGGTAAACGACATTTTTTCCGGCGGTAAAAAAATTGCAGGAATCCTTACAGAAGGAATTACTAATTTTGAAACAGGGCGGATTGAATCGGCTGTTATTGGAATTGGTGTGAACATTAAACCCAGCAATAAAATAAAAAAATCTGCGGCAAAAAATATTGCGGGATTTTTGACACAAGCGCCACGAATTGCTGATGCCCCGGAAACAAAAGGTCTCCCTACCCGCGCAAGATTTATTTCAGAAATTGCAGGACAGGTTTTTAAAATTTTGGATGAGCCTGTAAAAAAAGTTATGGCAGAATACAAAAGCCTTATGTTCCTTATTGGAAAAAAGCTTACGGTTCATCCGTTAATCGGAGATAATAAAACAGCATACAACGCAACAGCAGTAGACCTTGATAAAAACGCAGGGCTTATTGTTAAGCTCCCGAATGGGACAAAAAAGACACTAAGCTCCGGCGAGGTCACACTTCACAATTCTTAAATTAGAGAGGAAAAAAATGGCACAATTTTCAGTTCACTTTTATTCAAACACACTCCGCAGAAGTACCTGCTTTCAGATGATTATTCCAAACGACAGAAGGTCCGACAGCTTTCCGCCTACTCCACAGCAGCTTGCCATTCACAAGGAAATGAAAACCCTGTTTATTCTGCACGGCTACACCGGAGATGCAGGCAACTGGATTCCTGAATGGCTCTGCGAAAAATATAATTTTGCCATAGTCATTCCAAGCGGAGAAAATTCCTTCTGGCTGGATCAGGAGGCAACAGGCCATCAGTTTGCCACCTTTGTTGGAGTTGAGCTTGTAGACTATGTTCGCCGCACCTTTAATCTTGCAAAGACTCCTGACGACACCTTTGTAATGGGATTTTCTATGGGAGGCTTTGGTGCCCTTCACACGGCCTTTCAGTTCCCGGATGTATTTGGAAAAACCGCAGCCCTTTCTTCTGCCCTCATTCATCATGAGGTTGCACAGATGAAGCCAACCGGTGGCCTTGACGGAAAAGGCGGAAACGATGTTGCAAACTATGCCTACTACCGCGAGGTTTTTGGAGAACCTTCAAAACTTTTGGAAAGTGATTCAAACCCGGAATTTCTTGTAAAAAAGATTTTGAACGGCACACTCAAAACAGTGAGCGGTGCACCTGCAAAAATGCCGGAGATTTATATGGCCTGCGGAACCGAAGATTTTCTTCTGGAACCAAACCGCGCCTTCCACAAATTTCTGGAAGAAGAGGGCGTAAAGCATACTTACCTTGAAAGCAAGGGCATTCACGATATGAACTTCTGGCAGGAATATGCAGTTAAATTTGCTCCGATGATGTTTGGCGAATAAGACAGGCGCGCGCCATATTCCAGGCCTGCTTCATTCCGACAGAAAAGAAAACCGGAAGAAGAACCGCATATTTTTTTACGGAATTTTTTCCTGCCCTTATGCGCCAGGCCTGCTCCGTCTGTCTCCAGATTTTTGAAACAAGCGGAATAAAACATACAAAAAGCGAAAGTGTATGTGTTACAGCATTTACTCCAAAGATTTCAAAACCCCGCCTTAGCTCAAGCGATGTAGAGGTCCGCAAAAATATAGACGCCAGCTGCATCATGCATAAAAGCTTTGAAAGCATGTAAAGCGTTTCTATCCACGAGCCCGTGGCGCCGCCAACCAGCAGCGTTATCAACTTTACCACCGCAAGCATGAGCGCATAAA
>JAEENG010000183.1 GCA_016283615.1 Treponema sp. | reverse complement strand
CCTGGGAATGAACGTAATCGGTTACGACCCGTTCCTTTCTGTAAAGGCAGCCCTTTCCCTGGACCACAATGTAAAAATCGTTGAAACCCTCGACGGAATCTACACAAAAGCTGACTACATCACAGTTCATGTTCCTCAGACTGACGAAACAAAAGGAATGATTAACGCTTCTACAATCAAAGTAATGAAAGACGGCGTAAGAATCATCAACCTTGCCCGCGGCGGTCTCGTAAACAATGCTGACCTTCTCGCAGCCATCGATTCAGGAAAAGTTGCCGCTCATGTTACAGACTTTGCTGACGAAGACCTCATGAAAAACGACAAGGTTATCTGTATGCCTCACCTCGGAGCATCAACTCCTGAAGCAGAAGACAACTGCGCTATCATGGCTGTAAAAGAACTCCGTGACTTCCTGGAAACAGGTATCATCGTAAACTCTGTAAACTTCCCTCGCGTTACAGTTGATTCTGCAATTCCTGCCGGCGGCACACGTCTGTGTATTTCACACAAAAATGTTCCAGGCATGATTGCAAAATTCACTACAATTCTTGGCGACTTAAACCTCAATGTTGAAGGCATTGTTGACCAGAGCCGCGGAGACATTGCTTACGCACTTATCGATGTTGCAGGAAAAGTTGGAGACGACACTCTCAAGACCCTGGAAGAATGCGAAGCCGTAATCAATGTACGTCCTATTTTCGCATAAATAATCTCTCTGCCGTCAGTGTGTGACTGAAGGCAGGTCATTTTAAGATTAATCTAAGCCTGAGAAAACTTTTTGTTTTTTTCAGGCTTTTTTTGTTTTCCGCCAGGGATTTTATTATTTTCTTTAAAACATCAGTACAGCATGCATAAACTGAAAAACAAAACGCAGCAATCCTGAATTACCCCCTGCCTGACACTGCTGCCACGGAGAATAATTCTTAACAGGAGAAAGCAAATGGAAATCAAACTTACAAAAGAAAATTTTGAAAACGAAGTATTAAAATCAGATGTACCTGTTCTTGTAGATTTTTACGCTGACTGGTGCGGTCCATGCAAAATGATGGCACCTGTAGTTGCTGAAATCGCTGAAGAGAATCAGGGTAGCCTCAAAGTAGGAAAAATAAACGTTGACGATGAGGGCGAACTTGCCCAGCAGTACGGAATCGTAAGCATCCCGACAATCATAGTTTTCAAAGACGGAAAACCGGCCCAGACATCAATCGGGGCAGTTCCAAAAGAAAACCTTGAGACAATGTTTAAGTAAAAAAACAAGAGCGGCCTGCAGAAAGTAAAATGCAGCCGTTTTTTTGCCCTGCAGCATTCACCCGCTCTAAATATTGTGTTAGAACTGCCCGGGCGCAAAGAAAAACACTAGCAGTAGTTGAACATAAAGTTCATTTTCATTATTATTAAGTTACTGAAACAGTCCTGCACCTTAAAAAGTTCAGGAATTATATACAAAATTGCCTGCATAAATACGGGCCCTGTAATTACGCTGTTTTGGAAACACTCTAAATTCTCAGAAAGCCTCTTTTTTTCTGCGCACGGGCAGAACCTTCTGGCTTTTATCACGCCTCCCTTATCATTGCATATCCGCAGGTCGAATTCGGTGTCTTCAAGCTTCATTTTTTCAGGTCTCCATTTAATGCAGAAAAACAAGGAGATAATCTATGGCAGAAGCTTGGGATGGTTTCAAAGGCCGCCTTTGGAAAGAAGAAATCAACGTTCGCGACTTTATCCAGAACAACTACACACCTTACGACGGAGATGAAAAATTCCTCGCCGGTCCTACAGACGCAACAAACAAACTTTTTGACAAACTGCAGGAACTTCAGAAGGCTGAACACAACAAAAAATCAATCGGCAAAGACGGTAAAGAAAGAATTGGTGTTCTCGACATGGACACAACTATTGTTACCGGACTTACAGCTCACGGTGCAGGTTACATCGACGAAAGCTTAAAAGACCTTGAACAGGTTGTTGGTCTCCAGACAGACAAACCTCTCAAGAGAGCCTTCATGCCTTTCGGTGGAATCAAAATGGCTGAACAGTCATGTGAACAGTACGGATACACTCCTGATCCTGAACTCCACAAAATCTTCACTGTATACCACAAAACACACTCAGACGCTGTATTTGATGTATACACTCCGGAAATCCGTGCAGTACGCAACTCACACATCCTTACAGGTCTTCCTGATACATACGGACGCGGACGCATCGTAGGTGACTACCGCCGTATCGCTCTTTACGGTATCGATGCCCTCATCGCATGGAAAGAAGAAGACAAGGCAAACATCGGCGACGGAAGAATGACAGAAGACGTTATCCGTCTCAAGGAAGAAGTTGCTGAACAGATCAAGGCTCTCAAAGGCCTCAAAGAAATGGCAAAAATCTACGGATACGACATTTCAAAACCTGCTACAACTGCAAAAGAAGCAGTACAGTGGCTCTACTTCGGTTACCTCGGTGCAATCAAAACACAGAACGGTGCCGCAATGTCTATCGGACGTGTTTCAACATTCCTCGACATCTTCATCGAACGCGACCTCAAAGCAGGAAAAATCACAGAAGCTCAGGCTCAGGAACTCATCGACCACCTCGTTATGAAGGCACGCATGGTTCGCTTTGCCCGCATCGAAAGCTACAACAACCTCTTCTCTGGTGACCCGGTTTGGGCAACCCTGGAAGTAGGCGGTCTGGGACAGGACGGACGCTCAATGGTAACAAAGAACGACTACCGCTTCCTCCACACCCTGGAAAACATGGGACCTTCTCCGGAACCAAACATGACAGTACTCTACTCAAAGAGACTTCCGGAAAGCTTCCGCCGCTACTGTGCACACATCTCAATTGAAACTTCATCAATCCAGTACGAAAACGACGATGTAATGCGTCCTGTATGGGGTGATGACTACTCAATCTGCTGCTGTGTATCAGCTACACAGACAGGTAAGGAAATGCAGTTCTTCGGAGCACGCGCTAATCTGGCAAAAGCCCTCCTCTACGCCATCAACGGCGGCCGCGACGAAAAGGGCGGTCTTGCAGAAGGAAAACAGGTAGGTCCTGCTTATCAGCCGGTTACAGCTGATGTACTCGATGCTTCAAACTACGAAGAAGTTAAAGCAAAATACGTTAAAATGCTTGAATGGCTTGCTGACATCTATGTTAACTCACTGAACGCAATCCACTACATGCACGATAAATACTACTACGAAGCAGAAGAACTTGCCCTGGAAGATACAAATGTTAAACGTACATTTGCTACAGGTATCGCAGGTTTCTCTCACGTTGTAGATTCCCTCTCTGCAATCAAATATGCAAAAGTAAAGGTAATCCGCGGCGACGTAGAAGTAAAAGACAAGAAAACTGGTGCTGTAATCGATGTTGCAAAGAACCAGGCTATCGACTATGTAGTTGAAGGCGACTTCCCTCGCTACGGTCAGGATGATGACCGCGCTGACGAAATTGCAGTATGGCTCTTAAGAACATTCATGGGAATGATCCGCAAGCACCCGACATACCGCAACGCTGAACCTTCTACATCAATCCTTACAATCACTTCAAACGTTGTATACGGAAAAGCTACAGGTGCACTTCCTGACGGACGTAAGGCACACGAACCGTTCTCACCGGGAGCTAACCCTTCTTACGGTGCAGAAACAAAGGGTCTCATCAAGTCCCTCAACTCAGTTGCTAAGCTTCCTTACGAACAGGCTCTGGACGGTATTTCAAATACACAGACAATCAACCCTTCTGCCCTGGGACACAACAAGGCTGAACAGGTTGAAAACCTCGTAAACGTTCTTGACGGATACTTTGACATCGGACCTGATTCAGGCCACGCAGGTGCTCACCACCTCAACGTTAACGTATTCGGCGTTGAAAAGCTTAAGGACTGCCAGGCTCATCCTGAAAAACCGGAATATGCAAACTTCACAGTACGCGTTTCAGGTTATGCAGTACGCTTCATCAACCTTACAAAAGAACAGCAGGATGACGTTATTGCACGTACCTGCCACGCTTCTCTGTAATAACTGAAAATTTTCAGCAAAAAAAGTCACTTCTTAAAAGGGGTGACTTTTTTTTGTAATGAGGTAGAAAATGAAAGGATACATTCATCAGTTTGAAAGCTTCGGCTGCGTTGACGGACCAGGCTCAAGATTTATCGTTTTTACGGCAGGCTGCGCACTCCGCTGCAAATACTGTCATAACCCTGATACCTGGCTCATGAAAGACGGAAAAGAATGGGAGGCAGCTGATGTCCTCAAAGAAGCCCTTTCATGCCGCTCTTACTGGGGCAAAAAAGGCGGAATTACAGTTTCAGGTGGCGAACCTCTTCTTCAGATTGATTTTCTGATTGAACTTTTTACTCTGGCCAAAAAAGAAGGCGTAAACACCTGCATAGACACTGCAGGAGAGCCTTTTACAAAAGAAGGCGAATGGTTTGAAAAATTCAAAAAGCTGATGGAAGTTACAGACATTCTTCTTATGGACATTAAGCACATAAACGAAGAAGAACACATAAAACTCACCGGCAAAAGCGGAAAAAATATCCGGGAAATGTTTGCATATCTAGATGAAATCAAAAAGCCTATCTGGATACGCCACGTCCTCGTCCCTGGAATCACTGACAACGACGAATATTTAACCCAGACACGCGATTTTATCCGCACCCTGTCAAATGTATACCGCGTTGAAGTTCTTCCCTACCACGGACTTGCAATTCCTAAATACAAAGAACTCGGCATCAAATACGCCCTGGAAAGCACGGACAGTCCCACACAGGAGCGCGTAGAAAACGCCCGCCGCATTTTAGAGTGCGACAAATACACCAGATGGACGGAATAGGTAAATCAAAAAATCTTCAGTGTATTCTGCCCTGCATTTACTAAAAAAAAGACCGTACTTTTATAAAAAGCACGGTCTTTTTTATGCCAGCTGACATTATCTCTTTGCAAGGCTGCTGTTTCTTGATGAAGTATTGTAGAAGCTTACGATATCTGCATTGAACTTACTTTCAAGCTTAACGCGGTAAGCGCTTATTTTTGCAACATAATTTAAGGTGTGCTGCGGAGTCTTATTTGCCTTTACCCGTGTAGTTCCCGCATTATACATTGCAAGAGCAGTAACATCATTACCTTTACCTGCAACATCCATACACCATCTTAAATGAATCATGCCGTATTTTGCGCTTACTGCAGGGTCAAAAAACTCTTCTTCGGAAAGACGCGGGAACGATGCACTGTTAAGCTGGAAAAGCCCCCTGTCAATCGTTGAATTAGAATTTTTATTAACAGCTGAAGGTCTGAAGCGGCTTTCAACAAAAGCAAGGCTGAACGCAAGGCTCAAAGGAACATTATTTTTGTCTGCATTTTCAAGAATTGAAAGCGCAACAGTTCTGTTTCCTGTAACCTGTGTATAAAACCATTCTACCGCTGCCCTGGACTGCGGCTGTCTGTAAAGTTCCAGTCCCCTGTCATTTTCATTTGTAAAATCGGCTGATTCACCTTTAAGACCTGCCTCAAAAGCAATCTCATTTGAATAATCTGCGCCAATCAACGCTGCATAAGTATCAAAATCCGGGACTGAGTCTTCTACGGGGAGTAAAAAGTGTACCAGCAGACACACAGTTAAAAACAAAACGCTGATAGAAACTGTTCCCCGTAACATATTTCCACTGTAAGTACTCATAATACAATAATAGTCCCTTATTTAAGGATTTAAGTCAATTAGAGATATTAGAAAAAATTGTAATAATCTGCGCTATTTTGCAACAAACCGCATTATATGTAAAAATATGATTAGATTTTATAAAAAAAACCGCCTTCATAACCATTCTTACAGGTCCTTAAAGAAAGCGGTTTTAAATGCTTTTGATGTTTATTTTTAATACAGAACTACATCATCATTACATGCTGTCCTGGCAAAATAAACGTAATGAGGATGCTTTCCCGAAATTTTTTCCAGAAAATCAGCGAGCACGTCACTGTCACCCGCAACCTCGGCAGGAAGTGACATTCCTATAACGCTTGCACAGTCCTTTACACGGCGGGCCGTATGCTTCATTGCATTATTGAACTGACCTGGTGTAGCACCTTTTTTGTCGTACACACAGTCAAGAAAAACAAACTCTCCCTTTTCTTCAATTGCCTTAAGGCTGTCACGGAGTTTTGCCAGATACTCTTCATTGTATTCTTCCTCTGCGCCTTCAACGTCGCTCCATTTTACAGGAAAAGCCATTTTTTCAGTAACCTTAACCTCAGTTCCGTCCGTTTTGTAAAGTCTGTGATCTTTAGCTTCAAAAAATTTTTCAAATTTCATTTTTATCCCTCGTCTACTTTTATTTTTTATACGGGCGTCCGGGCGGGTCCTGCGGGCTTCGCTGACGCTCATCTGAGGCTTTGCCGTTCCGTCAAATCCTCAGACTAAAGGCCCTCCGGCCCCTGACGCAAAAAAAATACTTCTGCATAAAAAAAGCCTCTGACCGGACAGGCCAAGAGGCTCTTTCTCAAACTGAATAAACCTATTCAGTAAGTGTTTTTATAACTTCAGCTTTGTCCTGTGTGTTAAGGATCTGCTGGCGTTTTTCAGCACTCTTGAACAGAAGGCTTACTTCTGCCAGGAACTGAAGATGCGGACCAGTTTTGTTAACTGGAGAAAGTGTCATAATAAAGATACGGCATGGTTCCTGATCCAGAGAATCAAAATCAACCGGATTATCAGAAATACCGATACAAGCTACCAGGTCAGAAACAGTATCAGTCTTTCCGTGTGGAATAGCGATTCCGTGCTTCATGCCTGTAGACATTTTGCGTTCACGGTCGAGAACACATTCACGGGCAGCGGCTTTATCTGTTACCTTGCCTGCCTTAATTAAAATTTCAAGCATCTCATCGATGATGTCTTCTTTTGTTTTACCCTGCAGATGAAGTTCTACAGTTTCTGGTGTTAATACAGTTCTTAAGTCCATATTTTTATATTACCTTTCCTTATAACCAAAGTCAAGAAAAAACAGCAGCTTTTTCGAGATTTTGGACTTTAATTATAACACAATTGTGCAAAAAAAACAAAGAGAGAGAAAAATTTTCCTCTGATTCCGGAGTTTTTTTATTCGGAAAAATATCCTTGTAAAAATTTGTATATTTTCTGAAATCGGTTCTATAATATAAGAATGAAGAAAGTTTTATTTACTGCCGCAGCATTGTTTTCTGCGGTTTTCATCAGTGCCCAGCAGTCATTTTTTGACAACTATGTTTACCAGAACTGGAACACTTTTGACACCTTAAATGGAACAAGTGTAACAGATATCACACAGACTAACGACGGATTTATAAACATCGGTACTTACGAAGGACTTGCCCGCTTTGACGGAACTAACTTTACTACTCATAAAAAATCACAGGAAAATGATTTAAGTTTTATTTCTGTCAGGGCAATTCTCCAGGACTCTTCAGGAAACCTCTGGATCGGCTCTAACGACGAAGGCCTTCAGCTCATTACCCCGACCTACACAAAAACCTTTACTACTGCCAACGGTCTTCCAAACAACTCAATCCGCTGTCTTGCAGAAGATAAAAAAGGCAATGTCTGGGTTGGTACTGCTGCAGGGGTTGTTTATTTAACCCAGTCTGCCCACATGATTACACCTCAGTTTGAAGCCGGTACTGTTTCAAAAGGAATTATCGCAACTTCCCTTTACTGCGACACTTCAGGACGTATGTGGCTAATCACCGCTAACGAAAAAGGACTTTTTGTTTATCAGAACGAAATTTTCAACACAATCCGCCAGCTCGACGGTTTCGGTGTTTATTTTGCAACAGCAATCTCTCAGGACTCCAGCGGCGCTTTCTGGGTAGGACTCGGAAATGACGGGCTTATCAGGGTTGAAAACGGCAAACTTGAAAGAATCCGTTCAGGCACAAAACTTGACCACTTTGCTACAAACTCGATTTACACTGCAAAAAACGGAACCATCTGGTTCGGCTGTGAAAAAGGCGTAATCGTACTCAACAACGGCAAATTCAGCGAATACTCGGGAAGCACCCTCGCAGACTCAAAAATCAACAAAATCATGTGCGACCGCGAAAACAACATGTGGTTTGCAACCGACAGAAACGGTATCGGCAAACTCACACGCGGCCGTTTCAGAATGTTCAAACTTGGAGTAACTGCAAACAGCATCACGGAAGACCGTTTCGGAAACGTCTGGATCGGAACAGATAACGGCGTACGCTGCTACAACGATGACAGGCAGATTAACAACACCCTCACCCGGTACACAAAAGGACTCAGAATCCGCGACGTATGCGCTACAAAAAGCGGTTCTGTTCTTGTAAGCTGCTATACTGAACCGGGACAGCTTTTATATGACGGTCACACAATCCGCCAATGGAGCATGAAAGACGGTCTTGCAGGAAACAAGGTAAGGGTCGCCATTGAAACAAAAAACGGTGACATCTATGCAGGAACTACAACAGGTTTAAGCATCATCCACAAAAACGGCAGCATAAGAAACTTCAAGCAGATAAACGGGCTTGAAAACGAATACATCATGGCCCTTTACGAAGACACAAACGGAATCATCTGGATTGGAACTGACGGAGGCGGCATCTACCTGATGCGCGACGAAAAGATTCTTTCCCACCTGACTTCAGAAAACGGTCTGGCAGGAAACGTAATCTTTAAAATCAACCAGAACATTGACGGTGCTTTCTGGATCTGTACAGGAAGCGGCATTTCACGCTGCCCGCCTTTCAACAGTAAATCAGGCTATCCTAACGCCTACGAAAACCTGACTTCCGAATCCGGGCTTGAAACAGATTCCATGTTCCAGGTTCTCGTTGACGGAACAAACTATCTGTGGATGATAAGCAATCACGGAATTTCATCTACACCTTTTGACGATGTTTTAGACCTTGTTTCAGGCAAAATCAAAAAGGTAAACGTAAAATTTTACAACAAGAATGACGGTCTTGATTCTGACGGTCCTACTTCCACTGCAAAAAGCCTTGTTGACCGCTACGGCCGCCTCTGGATTACCATGGTAGATGGTTTTGCAGTTTATGACCCGCAGAAAATTTCAGAAAACCACATTATGCCTTTAGTCCAGATTGAAAAGGTTACAGTGGACAACAAGGTTGTTCTTGATAACACTCTCTACGCAAACGCCCCTAAATCAATAATACTCAAGGCAGGTACAAAACGCGTTGATATCCGTTATTCAGGTATCAGTTTTGATGCCCCTGAACGCATTAAATTTACCCACAGGCTCACAAATTTCGAAGACGACTATTGTCTGCCGACCTCCGTGCGTTCTATGACTTACACAAACTTAAGGCCGGGCAACCATACATTCTATGTTAATTCAATTAACGGAGACGGTTTTTACTCTGAACAGGCAGAAGTTCTTCTCTTTGTCCAGAAACCGTACATCTGGCAGCTTCCAGCCTTCTGGATTATTCTTACAATTGCAGTTATCGGTTCAATCTCGCTTTTCTTCTACGTACGCCAGCTGAAAATCATAAAAGAAAATATGCGCCTTGAAGCGATGGTTCAGGAAAGAACAAGTGAACTTAAAGTCGAAAAAGAAAAGTCTGATCACCTCTTAAGGGCTATTCTTCCAGACCAGATTGCAAACGAACTTAAAGACAACATCCACTCAATCGGTCAGAACTTTGACGATGTAACGATATTGTTCTCAGATATCGTGAACTTTACAAAAACCTCAAGCGGCTACACGGCACAGCAGATTGTCAGTGCCCTGAACGAACTTTTCTCACTCTTTGATATCCGCGCACAGAAAGAAGGCGTTGAAAAAATCAAAACCATCGGAGACGCCTACATGGCTGCCTGCGGACTTCCTGGTCCCAATGAAAAACACACTCAGGTAATGATAAACTTTGCAAAAGGCATGCTTGAGGACGTAGAAACCTACAATAAAACCGCTTCAATTAAGTTTTCTATCCGCATAGGACTTAACAGAGGTCCTGTTGCCGCAGGTGTTATCGGACGCACAAAATTTATTTATGACGTCTGGGGAGATACAGTAAACGTTGCAAGCCGCATGGAAACAGCAGCCCCTCAGGGAGGAATCAAAGTTACCAAATCAATATTTGATAAACTTTCTGATGACGATACAGTTAAATTCAGTGAACCAGAAGAATGCAACATAAAGGGAAAAGGTCAGATGACCACTTACAATATTCTCTAAAAAATAAAACATAATCAGCACACCTAAAAAGGATGCAAAAAAATGGAGGAAATATGAATAAAATTACTGCTGCGGGTGCAGCC
>JAEENG010000182.1 GCA_016283615.1 Treponema sp. | reverse complement strand
GGTCCTTTTTGCGTGCCCATTCCTTTAATGTAGAAACGCCTGAGACCTGGGCGCCCGAAGAAACAACTACAATCTGTTTTCCTTCCTTGATGAGCTGTGCGCACTGTCTCGCAAAATTTGCCATGAACTCAGTGTTCTGTGTGCCGTCCGGCAATGAGAGTGTGTTTGAACCAATTTTAATTACGATTTTTCTGGCTTCTTTGATGGCCTGTTGAATATTCATAGGTTTGATTTTATAGAATCGGTGGGTCTTTGTAAATCGGCGCCGGTCAGGACTGTCTGGCCGGCCCGGCGTAAAAGTGCAGCCGGACCAGTTTTGTCAGTGCAGCCGGTCCCGGGGCTGCTTATCTTATCTGGCCGTCGCCGTCAATCAGATATTTTGTTGTAGTGAGCGCCTTGATTCCCATAGGGCCGCGCGCGTGGAGTTTTTGTGTAGAAATTCCAAGCTCTGCGCCAAAGCCGAATTCACCGCCGTCAGTAAAGCGTGTGCTTGCGTTTACATAAACGCAGGCGCTGTCAATCTGTGCCTGGAATGCGCGGGCGTTTGCACGGTCGTTTGTACAGATGCTTTCCGAGTGCTTTGTGCTGTGGGAATTTATATATTCAATTGCTTCGTTTACATCGGCAACTACATGAACTGCCATAATGTTATCCAGAAATTCAAAACCAAAGTCTGCGTCGGTTCCGCGTACAACCCTGCCTTTTTTTGAATAGCCGATGATTGCGTATGATTTGTCATCGCAGCGGAGTTCAACCCTGTCGCCGAGCTGTTCTACGAGTTTTGGCAAAAAGTTGAATGCAATTTTCTGGTGAACAAGAATGCATTCGATTGCGTTGCAGGCGCCCGGACGCTGGGTTTTTGCGTTGTCGGCAATTTTGCAGGCGGCTTCCTGGTCAGCGCTTTCGTCAACAAAAAGATGGCAGACACCGGCACCAGTTTCGATAACAGGAATGCGTGCGTTCTGTACAACGTTCTGAATCAGTTTTGCTCCGCCGCGTGGAAGTACGCAGTCAATCAAACCTCTTGCGGTCAAAATCTCCTGAACGTCTGAGTGGTCTGCGGCAGGTTCGGCAAGCTCAACGGCGTCTTCGATACCGTCAATTCCGGCGTTTTTAAGACCTTCTTTTATAACCTGAATTAATGCTCTGTTGCTTTTTAATGCGCTTGATGAACCGCGCAGAAGGATTGCATTGCCGCTTTTGTAAGCAAGGCAGAATGCGTCAACTGTAACGTTCGGGCGGCTTTCGTAAATGATGCAGACAACACCGAGAGGAACCCTTACCTGACGGATCTGGAGACCAGCAGGAGTTGTCCAGCCGCCTGTAACTTCGCCGAGAGGGTCTGTCTGGTTGATTACAACGCTCATGCTTTTTACGATTGAATCGATGCGTTTCTGGTCCAGCATTAATCGTTCAAGAAGAGCTTCGCTCATTCCGCGCTGGCGCGCAGCTTCGAGGTCCATTTTGTTTGCAGAAATAATATGGTCAGCACTGGCAGCGATTGCATCGGCAACGCACTGAAGTGCATGATTTTTTTGTGCGGCAGTATGAAGGGCAAGTGAAGCCTGTGCCTTTTTAAGTGAATTACAGATTGAACTAATTTGGCTCATAGAGCGGAAAATTCCTTTTTAGTAATTGGCCAGGAAGTACATTCCGAGAAGAATGACTGCACGGCATTTTTCGTTTGACCAGTCTACATTTTCCGGAAGGTTCTGGATGTACCACCAGAAAATCCCGAATTCAGGGTCAATGCGAAGGGCGTATTCTTCGAATGAAGGTTCTTTTGAAGACGGACCGAACATGAGATAAACAACGTCGCTCAAAATCTGGCCAAAACGTTTGTATTCATCAGCGTATTTGTGGTCTTCGATGTATGCGCAAAACTGTTCGAGTGTGTACAAAACCTGTTCTTTGACAGCTTCGTCATTTTTTTCTACCCAGGTTTTCTGAATTAAGAGAGTAAGGTTCTTTTTGAATGAAGCAAGGAGTTTTGCCTCTTCCGGACCTGCGATGATTGGTTCAAAAGAAGTGTCGCCCTCGAATGCGGTAGAAACCTTGATAGCGCAGTTTTTAATCTCGCCTTCTGAAGTAGAAGCGATCAACTGGTCGAGTGCGTCTATAACATCTTTGCTTACGAATTCACTGATTAACTCTGTTTTGCTCATAGGTAAAGTTTATAATTTTAGAGATTTATATTCAAGGGGAAGATAATTGAGAATTAAAATTAGTTAAAAAGAATCACATTGAAATACCCAGGGCGCCTGAGAAAATCGGGGTCTGGGTAGAAAGGTTGTATGAATAACCGATGGAAAGTGCAGGAAAGGCAATTTTTGAAAGGTAAAGTCTGGTTCCAAATGCAAAACCGCAGTTTACCTTTTGTGTCTGGTCAAAATCTTCTACAACACAGGTCTGAAAGTTGCCGTAGAGACTTAAAAGGCCAAAGCCTAACTTAACCGTGGCAACTTCAAAGCCCGCATTTAAACCTGCAAGGTTTGAAGAAACAAAGGTGGAAGGCAGAATGCTCACAGATGCCGAACTTCCGCCGGTGTAGTTGGTTATGTGTATGTCTTTGCCGTAAAATGACGAGCCGCCGCCGACAAACCTCAGGCGTTGGGTGAGCGGAAACTGAAGTGTTGCTCCGCAGGTTGCCGTGTGGCAGAATTCCTTTTGTGTCGGGCTGTAACCCGTGTCAATTTTGAACGACAGGCCTTTTGAAGACAAAAACCAGCCGTTCCATTCATCAATCTGCATGGACCAGCCGAGATTCAAATTGATTAACTGAAAGTTGTTATCTAAATCCTGGCCAAGGAGAGTTCCATTCAATTTTTTGAATTCATATCCCAGACCGAGAGAAATAGTTGAATCCTCTCCGATCTTTTTTTGAACCGTACCCATTAACCAGCCGCTCTTCATTGAGTAGTCGGCTGCGGTGTCTCCGTCCAGGCCGGTAAGTTCGCTGTCAAAATTTGTGTAGGAAGTTAAAAACGAGCCGCCGTAATCGCCGACACCAACCGGTGGTTTTGAAAGTATGAGAACCGTGATAAGTTTTCCGCCTGAATAAATTACACCTGCAACGACCGTTGTTTTGTTGCCGAAGGCGTTCATGTTCAGGAGCATGCCGCCTCCGCCCCACTTTCCTTCAGAATAGGACACAAAGGGCAGCGGAATGAAGGTGATTTTTTCTTTTACGGTAACAAGAATATCAGGGGTCTGGTCTATGTATTCAACTTTGACGCTTTCAAAAATGCCTTCTGCCTGAAGTTCGCCCTCGATTTCCATCAGAACGCCATCTGTCGCTTCCCTTCCGTAAAACGGCTCCAGGATTTTCTGAACGTGTGATTTTTTGGTTTTGATAAGTCCCTTAACGTTTATTTTTTGAATTTCAGACGTGTAGGCGAGAGCTGAGGCGATAAATAATAAAAAAACCGCAATTAAACGTTTTGAATACATTTTATAAAAAACAGTAATCTCTGTTATCTTGCTTTAATTGTAACAAGTACATTTATTGAATACAAGTCAATAATGCACTACAATGGAAAAATGTTTCGTATTTATGTAGAACGCAAGCCTGGCTTTCAGAGCGAGGCAAACAGCATCCTTGAAGAAATCAATGGATTTTTGGGCATTTCCTCTGTAAAGGGAGTGCGTTATTTTAACCGCTATGACATCGAAAATACTTCCGAAGACGTGTCTAAAACAGCCGCTTTGCGAATTTTTTCTGAGCCGCAGAGCGACAGTGTTGCTTACACGGAAGTAACGGCAAAAGACGGCGAAACCGTTATCGTATGGGAATACCTTCCGGGGCAGTACGACCAGCGTGCAGACAGCGCTGAACAGTGTCTTTCCCTGCTTAGAGAAAGTATGCGCGCTACAGCAACTGTGGGCACTGAACCACCGCGTGTGCGCTGTGCAAAAATGGTAATTTTGACCGGCGATGTAAGCGCAGACGAAGTTGCAAGAATTCAAAAATACCTGATTAACCCGGTTGATTCGAGACTGACCGATTCAAAAATTCCGGAAACTCTCGAAATGAAGTCTGAAGTTCCGGGCGACATTCCTGTGGTAGAAGGATTCAATTCATTCAACAAAAAGAAACTGGACGAATACCGCGCAAAAATGGGTCTTGCAATGGACCTTGCTGATATTCAGTTCCTTCAGAAATACTTTAAATCCATCAAACGCGACCCGACCGAAACAGAAATCCGCGTTCTGGATACTTACTGGTCTGACCACTGCCGTCACACCACATTCAACACTGTACTTAAAGATATCAAAATCGAAAAAGGTCCTTATGCAAAGCTTTTCAAGCAGTCGCTGGAAAACTACAAGGCCATGCACACCGAAATGTATGCAAAACGAAAGGACAAACCGCTTACACTGATGGATATGGCCACAATCGGCGGCAAATACCTGCGTAAGCACGGAATGCTCGATGACATGGAAGTAAGCGAAGAAAACAACGCCTGCTCAATCTTTATCGACGTTCATTACACAACTGACAAAGACGGAAATCCTTATCCGGAAGGAAAGGACGAAGTTGAACAGTGGCTTTTACAGTTTAAAAACGAAACACATAACCACCCGACAGAAATTGAACCCTTCGGTGGTGCCGCAACCTGTATTGGTGGAGCAATCCGTGACCCTCTTTCAGGACGCAGCTGGGTTTACCAGTCAATGCGCGTAACAGGAGCCGGCGATCCGACCGTTCCAATGAGCGAAACTCTCCACGGAAAGCTTCCGCAGTTAAAACTCTGCCGCGAAGCTGCCCAGGGATTCTCTTCTTACGGTAACCAGATTGGTCTTACTACAGGCCAGGTTACAGAAATCTATCACCCGGGTTTTGTTGCAAAACGCATGGAACTTGGTGCCGTTATTGCGGCTTCTCCATACAAAACCGTTATGCGCGAAACTCCTGAAGCAGGCGACATTATCATCCTTCTCGGCGGCGGTACAGGCCGCGATGGTATCGGCGGTGCTACAGGTTCTTCAAAAGTTCATACAGAAAAATCAGTTACTACGGCTGCCGCTGAAGTTCAGAAGGGTAACGCTGTAGAAGAGCGCAAAATCCAGAGACTTTTCCGCAATCCGGAAGTAAGCCGCATGATCCGCCGTTCAAACGACTTTGGTGCCGGCGGTGTATCTGTTGCCGTAGGTGAACTTGCGCCTGGTCTGGACATCAACCTTGACGCCGTACCTAAAAAATACGAAGGCCTCAACGGAACTGAACTTGCAATTTCTGAAAGCCAGGAACGCATGGCAGTTGTAGTTCGTGCAGGTGATGTTGATAAATTTATCAAGTATTGCAATGACGAAAACTTGAACGCTGTAGTTGTTGCAACAGTTACTGACAAAAACAAACTCACAATGAAGTGGCGCGGCAAAACAATCGTTGATATTGACCGCTCATTCCTTGACAGTGCCGGAGCAGAACACTCTGCAAAGGCTCAAATTGAAAGTCCGGCCCCTGCGGATGTATCTCCTCTGGTTGAGCCGCTCGACAGTGTAAAAGATGCTCTCGGTGACTGTGCTTATGCCACAGGTGAAAGCGGTTCAAATGTTCCTTCAAAAGAGCAGATTAAAAACGCATTTATCGCAGATATGTCTGACCTTGCATGCTGTAGCCAGCGTGGTTTGCAGGAACGCTTTGACGGTTCAATTGGTGCATCAACTGTACTCTTCCCGTTCGGCGGAAAGTACCAGGGAACTCCGGAATGTGCAATGTCAGCTAAAATCCCTGTAATTTCTCCGCGGGAAACTTCTACAGTTTCACTTATGGCTTACGGCTATGACCCGCGTGTTGCACAGTGGTCTGCATGGCACGGAGCCCAGACTGCAATTCTTTCTTCTCTTGCAAAGATTACCTGTATCGGCGGTAAGGCTACAACAAGCCGCATGAGCTACCAGGAATTCTTTGGACGCACTGTAGACAAGACAAGCTGGGGTTATCCGACAGCCGCTCTGCTTGGTTCGGTTGATGCCCAGAGAGAAATGGGTTGTGCTTCAATCGGCGGCAAGGACTCAATGTCAGGAACTTTTGAACACATGAATGTTCCTCACACACTCGTTTCTTTTGCCGTAGCACATGACGAAGCAAAAAATGTTCAGTCGGGTCCTTTCAAGAAGGGCGGAAGCTTTATCTACCTCGTTCAAGTCCCTTATTCAGCAGAACTTGCTCCTGACTGGGATACATTCAAGAAAAACTCTGACGCACTTTACGAAGCAAACAAGGCTGGAAAAATCAACGCAATGTACCCGGTTGGAGCCGGCGGTATCGCAGAAGCAGTTACAAAGATGGCATTCGGTAACAAAATCGGTGCCCAGATTACTGCAATTCCTTCAAGCGCAACCGCTCTCGGATTCCACCGAAATGTAAATAACACAATCGCTGATTTGTTTACACCGCTCTATGGTTCAATCATTGTTGAAACAGACGATCCAAAATTCGAAAACAACGGATTTGTAAACACAACAGTTATGAAGATTGGTAACACTCAGAAAGAACCAATCATCAGCATCGCAATGACAGGCCTTAACCCGCTGCCGCATGTTGAAATTCCACTTTCTGAACTTTATGACGCATGGGAAGGAAAACTTGCAAAAGTATTCCCGCCGGTATCGGCTGCATCAAAAGCAAAGGCTGACGAAAAACTTCCTGAATGGGCAGTTGAAAAGCACGCATCTTTTGCAGGTGCAAAACCTGCTGCTCCGCTTGTTCTCGATCAGTCTAAGGCAAAACCGCGCGTAATTATTCCTGTGTTCCCTGGTACAAACTGTGAATACGATATGGCCCGTGCATTCAATCTGGCCGGTGCGGATTCAAAAATTCTTGTATTCAGAAACCGTACACCAAAAGATCTTGAAGAATCTTTGAACGCCCTCAGGGCAGAAATTGAACAGGCCCAGCTCGTTGCATTTGCCGGTGGTTTTAGTGCCGGTGATGAACCTGACGGTTCCGGTAAATTTATTGCAAACGTAATCCGCGAAAAGCGAATCGCAGATGCAATTACCGCACACCTGGCTGACAAAAAACTCATCCTCGGTATCTGTAACGGATTCCAGGCTCTGATTAAGACAGGCCTTGTTCCATTCGGAAAGATTATGGAACCTTCTGCAGACAACCCGACACTTACATTCAATGATATTCACCGCCATATCAGCCGTGTAGTAAGAACCCGCGTTGTAAGCGCTTCTTCTCCATGGGCTCTGGATGAATCTGTATTGATTGACAAACCACATTACGTTCCTGTAAGTCACGGTGAAGGTAAAATCTACATCAGCGAAACTCTCGCAAAAGAGCTCTTCAAAAATGGACAGGTATTTACCCAGTACTGTGATGAATTCGGCAACCCGACAATGGCAGAACCTGACAACCCGAACGGTTCGGCTTTTGCAATCGAAGGTCTTACAAGCCCGGACGGCCTCGTACTCGGAAAGATGGGACACTCAGAACGTACTGTTGGAACAGATGCAAACGGTTCAAGCAAAGATTTGATTAAAAACATTGCCGGAAACGACGATGCATCTTCATGCCAGAACCTGTTCCGTGCAGGTGTACGCTATTACAAATAAATAATAGACAGAAGGGGGTGAAAGAAGACTCCCCCGGCAACGTCCAATTGAAACCTCGCTGTGAGTGATTTTGCTTGCGGCGAGGTTTTTTGCTTTTTCGCCACTGTTGTGCTATATTTATCTTATGAATCATACCGCAATCTTAAGCAGTTTTGATAAATACACAACTTTCTCATTCGGTGACAAAAAACTCACCTTCCGAACCTGCGATAATCTGGAGCGGTACACGAAAATCAACCTTTGGGATGCAGGTTATATCGAAGTCATGGCAAAATACAAGCACAACAAAGAGGAAATTGAAGAATACATTGACTTAATTCCAGTGCTTGAAGGTCTGTATATGGATAAAGAAAAATTCCTGGCACCGATAAAAGAGGTAAAAATCGAGTATGTCTGAAAAAGAATTGGAAAAAATTGCTGATAACGCAAAAATTATAGTAAATGGATATGCTTTCTCAAAAAGAGAAGATGGATTCATCAGTATTTTAAATCTCGAACATCCAGATTGTGCAATTGTAATAAACCATAATTTTGAAATTATAGAAACAAATATGGACGAAATAGAACAGAGCATTGTTATTGAGCTTGCTAAAAGGAACCTTCAATTTTTAGAGGAACATAATGCCTAAATATTTCAGAGATAAAATCGCCGACCATTATTTGTACTTCACAGCCAAATGTATCATCGAGGCAATGCATGTTCATGCGAGTGATAAAAGATTAACCGAAGCAGATTCAGCAAAGTTTTTCGTGAAGGCAGATGGAACGACAGTCTTGCAAAAGCGCGGAGATTTGACTGATTCTCAAATTACTACGATACAAAAATTCATCAAAGCAAACTATGTCGATATGTACAAAACCTGGAAAGATTTTGGTGGCGGAGAGTTTTACGGGAAGTAATTTGACAAATAGAAAAATGCACGATATATTATAACTATTATTGGGAAACAGATTGTTTTTTGCAGGGACGAAGCTGTGGCGGCGTCCTATTTTTTTGTCCTTATGATTTCAGCGTCAAGGATACGGATGGCGAAGTAGCTGTTCAGAAGCAAACGAAGAGAGCTTAGGAATGCAGCCGACAGGCGGAACCGGTAGCAGCCTGCCCCGAAGTGAACGCAGGGGACCGCCCTTAAATGCAAATAATTGTCAGAAAATAGTTAAGTTTACAATAATAATTAAAAAATAAACATTTGCCCCGCAGCGCAGTCTGCGGGGCATAAAAAAGTGAGGAAAACAATGAAGAAACAGTTAAAACTGGTTGTTTTGGCAATGACTGCCCTTGCTGTACTGGCATCATGCTCAAAACCAAAAAATAAGGCTCGTAAGCCGTCAGAAAATATTGATTCTACAACATGGATTGACAACCTCATTGATGGTAAGGCCGCTGCCGTAAAAGAAAACAAAAAAATCTTTATTTTCTTTTCGGGCGATGATCAGGACGGCGCAAGTGCCGGATTAAAGGAAAAAGTATTCAACACTGAAGAATTTATTCGTGTTTATACAGACAAATACGTTCTTGTAAACCTGGACTTTTCTGATTCAAAATTTGAAGCAGCAAAGGCTGACCCGCTTGCAAGTGACGAAGAAAAGAAAGTTGCCGGAGAACTTGAAAAACGCCTCGAAGAAAATCTTCGTGACGCATCTTTGTACAATATCGAAGCAACACCTACTTTCTACATTCTGACAAAAGAAGGCTATGTAGTTAAAGAAGTTATCTTTGAAAAACCGGTTTCTTCTGTTGAAGAAGTGAACGCTGTTTTTGAAGGTTTTGAAGACGAAATCGCAGTTTACGACAATACTTTGTCTTCTGCAGTGAACAGCCCGGACAAAAAAGACCGCCTCGAAGCAATCGATAAACTTTTTGAACTTACAGACCCTCAGCACAGATATCTTCTTGTTGATTTGAGCGGACTTTACGTAAAACTCGACAAAAAGAACGAAACTGGCAATGTAGGAAAGCACATCGTTGCAATTGCAAACGCAAATGCAGTTCAGGCATATTTAGACCAGGACCCGGCTGCAGCAAGCGACCAGTTTGCAAATGCCGCAAAGAGCAGGTATCTTTCATCTGTTGAAAAACAGCAGTGCTACTACACAGCAGGCTACCTCTATGGTCAGAGTGCTCCGAATGACTTTAAAAAGATTAAGTCTTACTTTGAAAAATCATATAATGCTGACCCGGAAAGCCAGTATGCAGAACAGATTCAGAACATGGTTAAAATGCTCGAAGAACGCATCGCAGAAAGCGAAGCTCAGGCAGAACAGGTAGAACCTGAAACTGAACCTGAAGCTCCGGCACAGGAAGGCGCCGAGGCTCCTGCAGAAGCAGCAGAAGCACCTGCAGAAACTTCTGAGGCAGCACAAAACTAATTTATTAGACGGATTTTTACAGCTATGGACGACTATCCCTCGGATAATTTAATTCTTCTTATAATTCTGGCAGTAACATGCGTTGTTTTATCTTCGCTGTTTTCTGCCTCCGAAAGTGCATTTCTGGGGTTAAACAAACTCAGAGTGCACTACCTTCGCGAAAAAGGCGATAAAAAAGCAATTCGTGCCGGCAAAATGCTTGAAAAAAAGGAGCAGCTTTTAAACATGCTCCTTGTGGGCAACGAAATTGTAAACGTAATCCTTTCCGTAACACTTACTTCAATCTTTTTAAAACTTTTTGGACCGGCAGGTCTTGGGGCCGCAACAGGAATTGCAACCGTTGCCCTTTTGATTTTTGGCGAAATTACACCAAAAAGTTTAACCACAAGATTTCCTGAACGCTTTGCCTTTGCGCTCAGTGGTTATGTAACTTTCTTCTTTTATCTTTTAAAGCCGTTTGTCTGGTTTTTTACAAATATTTCGAGACTGATTATCAAAGTTCTCGGTGTAAAAATCGAAAAGAGTGAAGTTTCTTTTACAGAAGACGAAATCAAAAACTTTATTGACGTTGGCGAAGAAGAAGGTGTTCTTGAAGACGGCGAAAAAAAGATGATGAGCCGTGTCTTTAAGTTTACCGATCTGATTGCGACCGACATTATGCTTCCGCGTACAAAAATCATCGGAATTGACCCGTCGATGAAGTACCGGCAGATAATTCAATTGTCAGAGCGCACAAGACTCTACCGTTTTCCTGTTTACAAGGACGACGATATTGATAATATCATTGGCGTTTTGTACGTAAAGGATCTTCTTTTTTACACAGGAACTCTTGCAGATTTTTCTGTTGAAAAAACAATGCGTCCGCCGATTTTTATTCCGGGAACAACAAAAATGTCGTCTATCCAGGAAATTCTGCGGGAGGCCAAGCAGACCTTTGCCATTGTAATTGATGAATACTCTGGAACTGACGGCATTCTGACAAGCGAAGACATTGAACGCGAAATCTTTGGCACAATCGCGGGTGATTACCGGATTTCTGGCCGTGGAACCGGAATCAACCTGGAAAATCCGGAAGACTCAGTTCTGGATGGAAGTGCCCGTTTAATCGACCTTGAGGACGAATTAAAAATCAAGCTCGAATCCAAAGGCAACGAAACAATTGCGGGCCTTATCCTGGACAGGCTGGGCCACATTCCGCTCGTCGGCGAAACAATCGAAGAAGCCGGATACCGTTTTGAAGTTATCATGATGGACGGCCGCAGAATCAGCCGTATCCACTGTACAAAAATCATAACCGAAGAAGAAGCCGAAACAGAAGAAGATGATATCAACGGCCAGGAGGTAAGCGAATGAATTCATTAGTCACAAGCGTTATCCTTCCTGCAATCGGTGTAATTCTTCTTGTTTTTGTTGTAGCCTTTTTTGCCGCAAGCGAGACAGCCTATCTTTCGATTACACGAATGATGGTACACCAGCTTAAAAAGAATGCAGCTTCCAGAAACTCGCCGGAGTCAAAAGTGCTCCTGCTCAAAAAAGATACGAACAAACTTTTGTCGCTGATTTTGATTGGAATCAACTTTATAACTTCGCTTACTTCCAGCCTTGCCGCCATGGTCGCAATCAATTTGATTGGAGATGCAGGTTCGGCCTGGGCTACAGTGATAATCGTTTTTATCCTCATCATTTTTGGCGAGATTATGCCAAAACGAATTGCATCGGTTTATCCGCTCAAATGCGCCAAACTTTTTGCAGGCCCGCTTCTTTTCCTCGAAAAAGCATTTTTCCCGCTGGTATGGATTTTCAGCAAAATTACGGATTCAATTACCAGCGTTCTAGGACACTTTGTAAAGGGCGAAAAGTCATTGATTACAGAAGAAGAACTCAAGTCTCTGATTGCCGTGGGCGAAAACGAAGGCACCCTTGAATCAAGCGAGAAGAAAATGCTCTATAAGATTTTTGAATTTACAGATTTAAAAATCCACGACATTATGCGCCACAAAAGCCATGTTAAGTTTGTGAGAGAGGATTCAAGTTTTGACCAGATACGCGACCTCTTTGCAGAAACCGGTTACAGCCGTCTTCCGGTTTGTCAGGACAGTTTTGATAACGTTCTCGGAGTGCTTTCTTACATGAACGTTCTGACAGAAGGCCGGGTCCGTAAAGATTCAAAAAACATCGCAAGCAGATGCATGAGGCCGGCCCTCTTTATTCCGGAAACCCTGACTGCGACAGAACTTTTGCAGAAGTTCCGGCGCGAAGGAGCAAATTTTGCCGTTGCCGTGGACGAAACCGGAAGCAACATCGGAATCGTTACCATGGACGACATTATGCGCGCGGTTTTTGGACGTTCAGTGCATGATGAAACAAAGGAAGTTCCGCCGGAAAACCGAATAATTCCGCTTACTTCAAAGGAATACATTGTTCCGGGCGATGTAAAAATCGACGATGTAAATGAATTATTAAAACTTGAACTTGAAAGCGACGAATTTGATACAATTGCCGGCTGGCTTCTGGAGCAGTTTGACGCCCTTCCGGATGCCGGAGAAGCGATTAAGCGTGACGGAGTAACCTTTACCGTAGAAGACCAGTCCCAGAGACGAATCCAGACCGTAAGGGTTTTGCTTCCGTAAAAAAAAGCCGTGCACTTTATGAAGTGCACGGCTTTTGTGTTTTAGAAATTTACTTTGACTTTTTTACCATTTCGGTAATCAAAGCGGCTGTGTCTTCAATGCCGAGGACCGAACTGTTAATCATGATGTCGTAATTTTTGCGGTCGCCCCATGTGTTTTCTGTAAAAGTGTTGTAGTGGTTTGCACGGCGTTTGTCGATCTGGATAATTGTCTTTTTAGCCGCAGATTCTGTTTCTTTGTACAAATCTTCGATTCGGGAAAGTCTTGCATCGATGTCCGCATAAATGAACGCGTTGAAGACAGTGGTTTTATCGATATCTTCTGCAGTTTCAAGAATGTAATCTGCACAGCGGCCTACAATTACGCAGTTTCCCTGTTTTGCAATGTTGAGGATTGTTTTTCGTTCAGCATTGAATACCTGGTCTGCGAGCGGCAGAATCTGTCCTCCTCCGACAGCGTTGGTTCCTCCGGCTGTGCCTGAGTAGCTTGTGCCGAGAAGAAGGTTGTATAAAAAGCCGGATGTCAGGTTCTGCTCTGTTTTTTTGATAAAGTCCGGAGACAGGCCGCTTTCCTGAGCTGCCATGTCGATAATTTCTTTGTCATAGAATTTATAATTTAGTGCATCCGCGATTAATTTGCCGATCAGACGTCCGCCTGAACCATATTCGCGGCTGATTGTGATAATAGATTTCATTTTCGTTACCTCTAAAATGTCTAATTTCTTATCAAAGATTATATCACAAGTTGAGTCAAAAAAAGGAATTAGAACAGCGATTTTAAAAGAAGATGTACTTTACGCCGGTCGAAATGTCAAACCATTTTGCGTCAGCTCCGCCTTCGCTGTCGGACGGATGAGTCCATGTTTTTGAACCGGAACTGCGATAATAAGTTTCTCCCCGGATTTCGTTGAGCAGAAAGTATGAAAAATCAAAATTGACGCTGAATTTTCTGGTGATACCGTAATTAAGGCCTGCGTTGATTTTGAAGGCTTTAAAAAAGCCTTCGCAGACATCAGCATAATACATATCATTTAGATAGTGAAAGTCTTCATTAAAGGCGTAAACATAAGGCGAAGCAGAAAAGCCTGCTTTTATCGTTAGAGGCCTGTCTAAGGTCCATTGCTGAGGAAGGGTATAATCCAGGTTAAGTCCTACCCAGACAAGATATAGGTCCCGTTTGTAAGTCAAAACCGTTGTCGAAGAATCCTTACTTGGGTTATCAACATGTGACGGATCAGAATCGTTGTATGGATAGTAATAATCTGTTTCAGGACCGGTACTTACTGAATTTCCGTAAGAGGCATACATGCCTTTTGCCGTAAATTTTGTTTCGCTCATTTCAAAGGCGGCAAAGGGATTAATATGAAGTACTTTTGCGATTACAAAATCCCATCCGGCATTAACAGAAAATCCTAAGTCATGAGAAATATAGTTATCACTTTCTGAATAATTTGTAATGTAATCATGGCCTGAAGTAGAAGTTACATAGGCTGAATAATTGTTGAACCAGTCGTAATCCTGGATTTTACCGCAGGCGGTCGGAAGCCCTGTCCATAAATTCAACCCGAATTTAAAGGATTTATAACCTGAGTCTACACCGAGAGAAAAATAATATTCAGGTGAAAAATTCCAGTCCAGGTAACTCAATTTATCATCAGAATAAATCGGATCTTTTAGAAAAACATATTCACCGATATCGCCGTTTTTGATTCCGAAAGATGGGCGGATTGCAAGCTTCCAGACGCTTTCATAATCTGAATCATCGTAATTCAATAAGACTTTCTTCTGTCCGCTTTCCTGGCTAAAAAGATTTGAATTCAACAAAAGTAAGGCAAATAGGGCTGGTAAAAATATCTTTTTCATATACACCTGCTTGTTAATCTTCCTGGAGTGGATCTACACCAAAAATGGCTGCCAGCTGCTTCCGGCTCGCTTCCATGTCCTTTTGATATGGGGCGGTAAAAGTAACTTTCTCTCCGGTTGCCGGATGGGTGAGTGTGAGCCTGTAAGCGTGAAGTGCAAGGCGGGTCAAAAGAGGACGCTCTGTTTCTGTGTCACCGTTCCAGCGTTTTTTGATGTCGCTCAGGCGCAGAGGCTTCTGGTTGCCGCTGTAAAGCGGGTCACAGACGATTCCAAGGCCGAGTAGCTGCAAGTGGGCGCGGATTTGATGGGTTCGGCCGGTTTTTGGTTTGGCTTCAATCCAGCTGTATGGTCCGCAGTTTCCGATCAGCCGGAATTCAGTAACGCATGCTTTTCCGTATTTTGAATTTGCAACGGTTCTGTGGCGGGCGTCTCCGTCCGGCAAAAGCTTGATATTTACAGTTTGTGTCTGCCACAGCGGATGTCCGTTTACAAGGCAGTGATAGGTTTTATCAACCTGGCGGTTTTCAAATTGAAGCGAAAGATTTTTGTGTGCTTCAGGAGTTTTTGCGTAAATTACACAGCCCGAAGTGTCCCGGTCAATTCTGTGAACAGCGTAAAGCCTGCCAAATTCCTTTTCTGCAAGCAGGTCGAGTCGTGGAGCTGTCTCATCGTAGCGGTCGGCTGCAATCAAGAGGCCTGAGCGTTTGTTCAGAACAACGATATCGTCGTCATTGTAAATAACTGTGTAATTAGCGGTTTGTTTCATCCCATTCATTATAATGGAAAAACATGGAAATGAAAATTGAATTTCCTGCAGATTGTGAAGCATCACCGGGATAAACTATAAAAAATTGATATTCAAAATGACATATTGACGAAAAGTGTCAAAGTCGACTATCATTGAGGAGTGAGGTGAAAACTATGATTATCAAACCAATGATTCGCAGCAACATTTGTATTAACGCTCACCCGATCGGATGCGCTAAAGATACTCAGAACCAGATTGAATATGTAAAATCACAGAAAGCAAAACGTGGAATTAAAACAGCAAAGGAAGGCGGATACGCACCTAAGACTGTTCTCGTACTTGGTTGTTCTACAGGTTATGGTCTTGCAAGCCGCATTTCTGCCGCATTTGAATTTGGCGCAGATACCATCGGTGTTTCTTTTGAAAAGGAACCTACAGAAACAAAAGGCGGAACTCCGGGATGGTACAACAACAAGGCTTTTGACACAGAAGCTGAAAAAGCCGGTCTCAAAACAGTAACATTCAACACAGATGCATTCAGCGACGAATGCCGCCAGACTATCATAAACCAGGTTAAAGAATGGAATACAAAGTTTGACCTTATCGTATACAGTCTTGCAAGCCCTGTCCGCACAGACCCTGAAACAAAGGTTATGTACCGCTCGGTAATAAAACCGGTTGGTAAAGTTTACGGCGGTCCTGCCCTCGACATGATGACTGGAAAAATCACTCAGATGTCTGCTGACCCGGCAGAAGGTGACGAAGTTGCAAACACTATCAAAGTAATGGGTGGTGAAGACTGGGCACGCTGGATTAAACAGCTGGGTGATGCAGGTGTTCTTGCAGAAGGCTGCCGCACAGTAGCTTACTCATACATCGGACCGGATCTTACACACGCAATCTACCGCGACGGAACTATCGGTCACGCTAAACAGGATCTCGAAAAAACTGCTCACGAAATCGACGCAGTTCTCGCTAAAAACGGCGGTGCAGCTTACGTTTCTGTAAACAAGGCTCTCGTAACACGTTCTTCAGCAGTAATTCCTGTAATTTCGCTCTACATGAGCTGTCTGTTCAAGATTATGAAGGCTAAGGGAACTCACGAAGGCTGTATCGAACAGATGGAACGCCTTTTTGCAGAACGTCTCTACACAGCAGACAAAAAAGTTCTTACAGATAACGAAGGACGTATCCGTGTTGATGACCTCGAAATGGATCCGGATACACAGAAAGAAGTTACCGAACTTATGTCAAAAGTTACAGAAGAAAACGTTAACGATATTACTGACCTTGCAGGAATTCGCCACGACTTCCTTGCAACAAACGGTTTTGATATCCAGGGCGTTGACTACTCAAAAGATGTTGCACGCATGGACGTTATCTGCTAATTTTTTTGGCGCCCCCCTGCCTGCAGAGGCAGGCAGGGTCGTAGTACTCCGCACTCGGTAACCCTCGGTCCTCTGGACTGCCTGCGGCATGCTCCGTGTTACTGGCGCGGTTTTATTTTGAATCTGTTTCTGTTATAATCAAAGCATGTATAAATTCAACAGAAAGACATTTGCCGCTTCTATTTTTACACTTTTTTTAATTCTTCCGGCATTTACAAAAGATTTTACTTCCAGAAAATTTTTGTGGCGCGGAGTTCCCGGGATGGAAACCCAGATCCGCGACACTGTTTTATATTATTGCCCTGCAAAAACGGACAGCCCGGCTCCGGCTGTAATTATCTGTCCGGGGGGCTCCTATCACCACCTTGGAATGAAGCACGAAGGTTTTGCGAGCGCCCGCTGGTTCAATTCAATCGGAATAAACGCATTTGTCCTTCAATATCGTGTAGCTTACAACGAACATCACTATCCGGACCAGCTCCAGGATATCCAGATGGCGATTCATGACGTGAGGCGCAATGCTTCCGCCTACCGTGTTGACCCAAATAAGGTCGGCGTAATCGGATACAGTGCAGGCGGCCACCTTGTCACAATGGCGGGTGCATTCAGTAAACGTGATACCTTAAGCCCGCTCGGCATACGTGTAAGTGAGAGTTTGAGACCGGACTTTGTAATTCCGGTTTATCCGGTTGTGAGCATGCAGGACGACATTGCACACAGATGGAGCCGTAAGAGTCTGCTTGGTCATCAGTGGGACCGTCCCAACGCAGTAAAGGGCTGGAGCCTTTTTAATCCATGGGGCCACGCATACAGCCAGGAACTGAAAGACGCTTTTTCGATGGAAAAACAGATTCCTTCTGATATGCCGCCGGTTTTTCTGCTTGCCTGCCGCGATGACCCGGTTGTAATGTACGAAAACTCTGTAAGACTGGACAAGGCTCTGACAGAAAAAGCAGTTCAGCACATTTTTGTGAGTTACGATAAGGGCGGCCACGGATTCGGGATGAAAGAAAACAGTTCAATCATGCTCAAAGAACACTGGAATCAGAAGGACCTGCTTCCGTGGCTGATTCAAATCGGGGTGGTGGACAGATGAAATTATTTTCCAGGGTAATGACAATTGTTGGAATCGTTATTTTGCTCGGCACCTGCATCCTTCTTCTGGGAGAGGCTAATGGTGCACTTCAACTTGGGCCGGCAAAAAGCAGTGTTGTTTTTTGCGCGCTTGGTCTTGCCCTTTTGTGTTACAGCCCACGCCAGTACGCCGCATACGACGAGGCGATTAAGGCCGGGGATGAAAAAAAAGCCCCGCAGGCTCTTGCAGGTTTAATTCTGCAGGCTTCGGCAGGGCTTATTATGGTCGTAATATCTGTCGTAAAATACTTTTTAAATTAATTTACCCGCTTAAAGATTAGGCTGGTGTTGATTCCGCCAAAAGCAAAGTTGTTGTTCATTACGTAATCTGTCTGAATGTTTCGTCCGTCGCCTGTGATATAGTCGAGCGGTGCGCATTCAGGGTCGATATTTACAAGATTCAGGTTTGGCATAAACCAGCCTTCTCTCATCATGTTGATTGTTAACCATGACTCGATTGCACCGCATGCTCCAAGGGTGTGACCGATATAGTTTTTAACTGTACTTACCGGAACCGCTCTCTTGAATACATCGTATGTTGCGTGGGTTTCTGTAACGTCGCCGGCTGCAGTTCCTGTTCCGTGAGTGTTTACGTAACCAATCTGGTCAGGAGAAAGACCTGCGTCCTCGAGAGCCAGCTGAATTGCGTGTGCGATTGTCGGGCGGTTAGGGCTAGTGATGTGAGTTCCGTCGGTTGTAGTGCCAAAACCTGCGATTTCTGCGTAGATTTTTGCTCCGCGGGCTTTTGCGTGTTCGTATTCTTCAAGAATCAAAGTTCCGCTGCCTTCGCCGATTACGAGTCCGTCCCTGTCTTTGTCGTAGGCGCTTGGTGTTTTTTCCGGAGTGTCGTTTTTGGTTGAAGTTGAAAAGAGTGTGTCAAAGGTTGCTGTGTCCATTGTACAGAATTCTTCTGCACCGCCTGCAATCATGATGTCCTGCTTGCCCCATTTGATTGCTTCGTAAGCGTAACCGATAGAAAGCGAGCCTGAGGTGCAGGCTGTGTTTGTGGTGATGATTCGGCCGGTTAAGTGGTAGTAAACTTCGAGGTTTGCGGCACATGTCTGAGGCATTGCCTTTATATAAGTTGTTGAACCAACCTTGCTTGTGTCGTTTGTTACAAGCATTGAATACATTTCCATCAGAGGGTCAACACTTCCGATTGATGAACCGTATGCGATTCCAGCGCGGCCTGCGCTGAGTTCCGGACTGCCTGCAAGACCTGCATCTTCGAGGGCCGCGTCAGTTGCAACGAGAGCCATCTGGGCAACGCGTCCCATTCCGCGGATTGCCTTGCGCGGATATTTTTCTTTGTCGATTTCAAAATCAACAGGAACTGCAAGTCGTGTATTCATCAAAGGAAACTTTTGGTCCCATTCGTTCATGTAGCGTACAAAATTCTTTTTTGCCCTGAGATTTTTGAGAGCGGTCTGCCAGTCGTTACCAAGCGCGCTGACCATGCTTCCGCCTGTAACAACAACTCTTCTTGATTCCATTAAATAATTCCTCCGTTTACCGAGATAACCTGACGTGTAATGTATGCGGCACCTTCGCTGAGTAAAAATACTGCTGTGGCTGCAACTTCTTCCGGCTTTCCGACACGTCCCATCGGAATCGTCGGAAGAATGTGGTCGAGAGGTGCTTCTTTAATCATTTCGGTTTCGATTACACCAGGTGCAATACAGTTTACTGTGATTTTGCGGCTTGCAAGTTCAACGGCGAGTGCTTTGGTGGCACCGATGATTCCTGCCTTGCTTGCGCTGTAGTTTACCTGACCGCGGTTTCCCATAATGCCGGACACGCTGGAAATTGTAATAATGCGGCCCTGCTTTTTGCGGCAGAGAGGCATTACGAGCGGTTTGAGCACATTGTAAAAGCCGTCAAGGTTTGTATGAATTACGCTGTCCCAGTTTTCATCGCTTAAGGCCGGGAATGCGTTGTCGCGGCAGATTCCTGCGTTGAGGACAATGCCCCAGAATGCGCCGTTTTTTTCTGACCAGTCTTCGAGTTTTTTCTGGCAGTCTTCCCGGTCTGAAATATCAAATTGAATTGAATCCGCCGTTCCGCCGAATTCATTTATTTCTTTTATAAGTGCGTCGATTTTTTCTTTTCCGTGGTTATAGTGGAGCAGAACTTCGTAACCTGCCCGGGCGGCTGCTACTGCGATTGCGCGTCCGATTCCGCCGGATGCACCGGTTACGAGTACTTTTTTTCCGTTACTTTCCATTATTCAACTACCTCCATTACGGTAAGTTTTCCGGAGCCGGCAGGCTTTCCGTCGAGCAGGAGCTCTGCTGTAAATGAATAAACATTATCAACTGCCGCTTCGCGATGGGCTTTTGCTGTTACAATCTGTCCTTCTTTAATTGAATCAAATTCAAAATGAAGGTTAGAAACACTCAGAATAAAACCCATATTTGGCGGAAGGCCGTTTTCCCTAGCATAGAGACCTGTAAGCGCAGAAATAGTCTGTGCAATTATTTCAAAACAGGCGTAATTTGGAGCGGCATCGAGTTTTTCGTCATAAAACATAAAGTTTCTGGTAATTTTTGTCTGGCTTTCGATAGTCCACGCGTTTGGATTTGAGTCAGAAATTCTGTCGATGATAAACATTTTTCCTTTGTGTGGAACCAGAGTAGAAAGTTCGTCATGTTCAATTATCATTTTTTTTATCCAGATGACAGTCTATCATAGACAGGATTTTTTTTATAGTCATAAAACAGGGCGCATCCGTCACAGAAACTGTGCCGGACGCTTTGCGTCGCTACTATCCCTTGCGCTCGTATTCGTAGTCAACGTAACCATAACCTTGACGTGGGATATAAACCTGCCAGGTGATGATTAATTTTTCGTCAGTGAGTTTTCCTTCGTAAGGCAACTGCCCGGCGGTTCCTAAATTTATGAGGTTACCGGTGTCAAAATCATATTGTTTTTTAGGTGAAAATTCGATGATTGCCGGAGACACAGTATAGTCAATACTGATTTTTCCAGTCTCAAATAAAGTCCCAAATACAAGCCCCGGTAAATTTTTTCCTTTATATTTTCCGCCAATCCAGCGTTCATATCTGCCTTCATCTTCATACAGCAGGTACCGCTCAAAGCAGTCATCGCCATCGTCATAGGCCAGGTCTGTGCCTTTGTATTCGATGAACTCCTCATCAATGGCCTTGCAGCCGGAAAGCATGGTTAGACTTAAAAAAGTCAAAAATATGGAAAGAAGAGTAATAAGTTTTTTGTTGTTCATAAAATTTCCTCCTTATTACGAACTAACTTCGTTCACCAGTTCCTGGCCTGATTCAAATGCCTTAATGTTCTGCAGGGTGGTGTCGGCAAGGTTTTTGAGAGCGTTTGTGGTCAAAAAGGCCTGGTGGGAAGTTATGATTACATTCGGGAAAGTCAAAAGACGGGCCAGAACATCGTCTGTCATTATGTCTGTGGACCAGTCGCTGAAAAAGTAAGCGCTTTCTTCTTCATAAACGTCCATGCCGATACCGCCGATGTGACCGTGCTTTAAGGCGTGTACCAGGGCTTTTGAGTCGATTAATGCACCGCGGCCGGTGTTTATGATGACGGCGTCTTTTTTCATCATTTTCATGGAATCGTGATTTACGATGTGTTTTGTCTGCTCTGTAAGAGGACAATGCAGGCTTAAGACATCGCTTCGCCTGAAAATTTCATCCAGACTTACATATTCAGCATTTTTTTCCCTGGCCCAGTTCTGGTTTGGAAAGGGATCGTAAGCAATGATGTTCATTCCAAAGCCTTTTAAAATATCTGCCATAATCTGACCGATTTTTCCTGTTCCGAGTATTCCACCGGTAAGGCCGTGAAGATCCCGTCCTGTAAGTCCTTCAATGTTGAAATTTGCAGTTTTTGTGCGAAGATATGCCTGTGGAATATGACGGGTAAGTGACATGAGAAGGGCGGCTCCGTGTTCAGCGACTGCGTAAGGAGAATAGGCAGGAACACGGACAACTTTTATTCCTTTTGAAGCGGCTGCTTTAAGGTCAACATTGTTAAAGCCGGCACAACGCAGGGCAATGAGCTTTACACCGCATTCACTTAATATATTGATTACAGTCTCGTTAACAAGATCGTTCACAAAAACGCAGACAACATCAAACCCTTTTGCAGTGAGGGCTGTATTTTCGTTGAGTTTGTATTCGCGAAAGTCAATTTCGTAGTTAAAACTCTCATTGGCAGACAAAAAAGACTTTTTGTCATAAGAGCGGGTATCAAAAAAAGCGATTTTCATAAAGCCCCTCTGTGAAACGTAATATCGGTCTGATTATGTAGAAAATGATGAGGCTTGTAAAGGTGTTGACTTTGGGAGGAAGGGGGTAAGATTGGGTTGTTGAACCTGCCGAAAAGAACGGGCAAAAGATTGAACTGTGAGGCAATCCGCTTCGTGCGGGTGTAGTTATTCTCTTACACCCCAACGGGTATAATCTGTAGGTTTTAACGTAAATTACACCCGTAAGGGTATAGATATAGTATTTTTATGGACATTACACCCGTTAGGGTATATAATAATATTCGTGATGAAAAAAAACAGCCGGAATTCAATAGGATTTTTTCTTAAGCAAAAACGTAAGGCCACAGGGCTTACGCAGGAAGAATTTGCAATCAGAAGCGGGCTCGGACTGCGTTTTGTTCGTGAGCTTGAGCAGGGGAAACAGACTGTTCGTTTGGACAAGGTGAATCAGGCTCTGGCTATGTTTGGCTATGAGGCTGCTCCGGTAAAAATTGCAAGAGATGAACTGGGGGTAGAAGATGACGAATAGATGCGGCCTGGTTTATTATCAGAAAGAGCTTTGCGGCAAGATTTCAGAAACAGATGAAGGATATTCATTTGAATATGATTCTGCATGGCTTAAAAATCCTGATGCATGTGAGATAAGTCAGACTCTACCGTTGTCTGATGAACCTTACTTATCCAAAACGCTTTTTTCGTTTTTTGATGGATTAATTCCCGAAGGCTGGCTTTTGGAGGTTGCGGTAAAAAACTGGAAACTCAATCCGCGGGACAGAATGGGGCTTTTGCTTGCAACTTGTCAGGACTGCATTGAGGCTGTAAGTGTAAAAGTCCTTGTTACGGAGAATAAGGAATGATAAAAAAGTATTGTCTTTGCTGTCTAAAGGAATTAGGTGATGAAGAAAAGGGTCTGGATTTTCATAAGAAATGCTTGAAAAAATTTTTTGGAACAGGTCAGGTCCCGCAAATTGAATTAAACGATGATGTTCTGGAAGTTCTTGCGGAAAAATCAAGTGCTATGGGAGTAAGTGTCGCAGGCGTTCAAAAAAAATTGTCACTTCACCTGCTTTCTAAAAAAAATGAACAGCCTCGCTTAACTTTGATTGGATTTCCCCAGGGGTATATTTTAAAGCCGCAGAGTGCAGATTACCAATTTCTCCCTGAAACTGAACAGATAACAATGGTTATGGCAGAAAAAGTTGGGGTTCAGGTTGTTCCCCATTCATTTATTTATATTTCTAATCATTCTCTTTCATATATAACAAAGCGAATAGACAGGCTTGAAAATGGTGATAAAATCCATATGGAAGATTTTTGTCAGTTGTCTGGCCGCTTAACAGAAGATAAATACAAAGGCTCGTATGAGCAGTGTGCCAAAATAATTCAGAGGTATTCTGCCAGGCCTGGTATTGATTTAACTGATTTTTTTTACAGGCTGCTTTTCTGTTTTGTTACCGGCAACTCCGATATGCATTTAAAAAATTTTTCTTTAATCCATAATCAGCAAAGTGGTGAATGGGAACTAGCCAGAGCTTATGATTTGCTTCCAGTAAATATCCTCATGCCTTCAGATAAGGAAGAAACAGCCCTTACTATGAACGGAAAAAAATCTCGTTTGACGCGCAAGGATTTTTTAATTTTTGCACAGAATATAAAAATTCCCCTGAAAGCCGCTGAAAAAATGATAGAACGCCTTGTTTCCAAAAAAGATGTTTTGCTGGAAGTGGCAAAATCGCCTTTTATTTCTGATGAACTTCAAACAAACTTCTGTAGCCTTATTGAAGAGCGGTGCGGGCGTCTTATGAAAGACTAATTGTCCTTCTTTTTTATTCTGTCCTTATTATCAGGCTTGCGTTTGCTCCGCCAAAGGCAAAGCTGTTGCTCATGCAGCAGCGGATTGGTCTTTCCGGCGCAACATCAGGTGAACTTACAATATTCAATTTGGGAAGTTCGCCGTCAAACTGACCGTCCCAGTTTTGAACAGGTAAAAACTGATTTTTTATTGAGTAAAAGCACACGGCAAGTTCGAGGGCGGCTGCGGCTCCGAGTGTGTGACCGGTTAAAGGCTTTGTTGTGCTGACCGGAACTTTGTAATCCTTAAAAACAAGATCCACGGCAAAGGACTCCATGCTGTCGTTGAGGCGGGTTCCTGTACCGTGCATGTTTATGTAGTCAATCTGGTCAGGTTTGAGCCCGGCTTGTGTCAGGGCTTTTTGCATTGCACTCTGTGCTCCGCTTCCGTCGGCGAGCGGGGCTGTAAGATGGCTTGCGTCAGAACTTTCGCCGCAGCCTGCAAGGATAATTTTCTGATTGTCCAGGTCATCGCGGCTCAAAACAAAGAGGGCGGCGCCTTCGCCAAGGTTAATTCCGTCTCGGTTTCTGGAAAACGGGTTTGTCAGATTGTGGCTTACTGCTTCCAGACTGTCGAATCCGAGCAGAACTGTGTCAGAAGCAATGTCTACGCCTCCGCAGATTACGGCGTCGGCCAGGTCGGATTGAATCAGCTGTCGGGCTTTGATAATTGCGCTTGCGCTTGAAGAACATGCTGTGGCAAAAGAAAGGGCCGGACCCTTTGAGCCGAGAAGTTTTTGTGCAAAGGTTGCAGGATAGTCTGCGCCCTGCATTTTTAATTCATACTCATTATCAAATTTTCCGTCTGCAAAAAACTCTTTGTGGGCTGCAAAAGAAAGGGCACTTCCGTTATCGCACTGTCCGATACAAACGGCAACACGCTCAGCTCCGTAACGGTCAACAGCTTTTTGTGCAATGTCCTTGAGCTGGGAAAGTGCAAAATTCAATAACTCGAGGGTGCGGGTATTGTATTTATCGCCGGTTGATTTGAGGAGAGCATCATCTACTTTTCCGACAAAAAATGATTTTACGCCGGATTCTCCGATGAGAGAACATTCAACTTTTTTGATTCCTGCGCGACTTGAGGTTTTGAGATTATCAATAAACGATGCTGTATCCGCGCTCGAACCTGCGGCACAGATAAAGGCCGGGCGGCTTAAAAAGGTTTTTATCATTTAAGTCCGCCTTCCTTAATGCATTTTTCTACTTTATTGCGCCAGATTTCCGGGCAGACAAACTGAGTTTCGCCGGTTTTTGCGTCAATACACATCTGGCTTACTGAGCCCTTTGTGGTAAGTTCGCCGGTTTTTGCGTTGTATAATTCAAAATTGAATTTAATCATGTTTTCGTATTCAACAAGTATTGCTTTTGCGCGGCAGAGGTCTCCGAAGTGGAGAGACTTAACGTATTTGCATTTAACTTCCGTTACCGGAAAAATGTAGCCTGATTCTTCCATCGCGATGTAGTTGTAACCGATTTTATCCAGAAAGGCGCAGCGTGCGCGCTCAAAATAATTGATGTAGTTTCCGTGCCAGACAATGCGCATGGAATCCACTTCAAAAAAATCGATTTTAAATTCAACAGTGTTTTCCAGAAATTTAGTTTCCATTTTTTTATTATATAAGATAATGAACTTAATGAAAGGTCAAATTTTGACTTTTTTGTCAGAAAAGACAAAATATGGAAACGGGAAGGAAAGCAAGCGGCTGCTGGAGCATTTTGAAGGATCGCAAGCGAGCCTTAAGCGAGCGCAGTCGGATACCTATTACCTTCAACTATGCGAAGACAGACGTGCTTTCCTGGTAGTGTACAAATTTTGAGTTTTATTGCCAGAAGTCAAAAAAATTGTACCACTGATACGGTTTTTGTTTTGCAAAGTGCTCGAGGGTTGAACTGTAAAAATCGCAGGTTTTTTGAATTCTTTCCTGGCGTTCCCTGCG
>JAEENG010000181.1 GCA_016283615.1 Treponema sp. | reverse complement strand
CAGAAGAACTTGAACAGTCAGGCCGCCTCGCACAAAAACTTACAGAAGGCACTGTAGTTGAAGGAACAGTAAAATCAATCCAGTCATACGGCGCATTTGTTGATGTTGAAGGCTTTCAGGCACTTCTTCCAACCGGCGAAATCAGCCACGCTCACATCATGAACGCGGGCGAAGTTCTCAAGGAAGGCCAGAAAATTACCGCTAAAATCATCCGCGCAGACTGGAATACACAAAAGCCGGAACGCTCTAAAGTTACATTGAGTCTCAAGGCTCTGGAAAAAGATCCATGGGATTCTGTTGAAAGCGAACTCAAAGTCGGCCAGAAAATCAGCGGAAAAGTAAGCCGCACGGCCGGATTCGGTGTATTTGTAAACCTTATTCCCGGCGTGGACGGTCTGGTTCACATTTCTCAGATTGAAGGCGTTTCTGCAACAACAAACCTTGCTAAAATGTTTAAGCCGGGTGACAATTTTGACGTTGTAATCCAGAAAATCGACCTGGGCGAAAAACGCATTTCCCTTGCACCTGCAACCAGTGTTGAACAGGACAACGACGCCGCATCTTATCTTGCAGATCAGGATGACGACGGCGAAACCTTCAACCCGTTTGCAGCGCTCCTCAAAAAATAAAATGTTTGCGCCTTTTGACACCCACAGGGCATATAAGGTCTGTGCTGAATTATTGAATCAATTGAATTCAAATAAGATTCGCCTGACCAACACTGCAAAGACAAAAAGCACACGGGACGGGCACGGCATTATGCTGGGTGCCCTCGTTGCAGCAAAGTCACCTTCCCCAGACGCCCTCACCCGGGACGACGAACAGGAAGCGGTAATTTTAGTTACAAATTCCGGAATCCGCTATCGTCTTGAAGGTGATTTGTCTTCTTACGGCTTTACCTATGTTGAACCTGTGGTAAGTGCCTGCAAAATCGACGGGGCGCTCAATAAAAACGACGCAAAAATCCACGAATTAACCCGTCAGATTCAGGAGACAGAGGACGCAGAAATCCGCAGCTGCCTTTCAAAGGAACGAAGTGCACTCTGCGACGAATCCCTCAAAAACGTATTTGCCCTTTATAACTTTGCCTGCGCGGACAAAAAAATGCGCTCCCTGAACGAAATCTGCACAAAAAGCCTTCCTCCCACAGGAACGGGCGACTGCTGCGCACCAAAACTCCTCAATTACGCATACTCAAAGGGTTTGACGCCACTTTCAATGTGCGAAGTTTTTTATTCAAAGGGGGAAAACAGTTCAAGAAACGGTCAGATTTTTGACCCCTGCGACGAAAGATGCGCCCTTATTTTACCCCACATGCTCGGCCTGCATATTTTGTACCGGGACAGCGACATTGTAGTTTTAAACAAGCAGTCCGGGCTTCTGAGCGTGCCCGGGCGCGGACCTGACAAGCAGGACTGCGTTACTTCCCGCCTCCGCCGCCTCTACCCGTCCTGCATGGAACAGCCTTCCGTGCACAGGCTGGACATGGAAACTTCCGGTCTGATGGTTTACGCGCTCAACGCACAGAGCCAGCGAAACTTAAGAATTCAATTTGAAAAAAATCAGGTTCACAAAAAATACATTGCGCTTCTGGACGGAGTTCTGGCAAAAAAAGGAATCCCGTCCCGGGGAACGAAAGAACTTTTCTTCCGGCTTGATGTTGATAACCGTCCGCACCAGATATGGGACGAAGTTAACGGAAAAAGCGCTGTAACTGAATGGGAAATTTTAAACGTAGAAAATTACACTGCCCCGGACAACAGCCTGCGCCCTGCAACAAGGGTGCTGTTTATTCCCCATACCGGGCGGACACACCAGCTGCGCCTGATAAGCGCGGATGAACACGGCTTTGGATGCCCCATAATCGGCGACAGCCTGTATGGTAAATGCGAAAAAGGAGAGCGCTTAATGCTGCACGCATCAGAACTCTCCTTTACACATCCTTCAACAGGACAGAAAATGGAATTTACACTTCCCGCCCCTTTCTGATTAATTGAATGATTCAACGCCGTCCAGATCAAGGGTTGCAAACAAATCGTTGATTGTTTCGCGGCGGCGGATTTCTACAACCTTTCCGTCCGGACGGAGAAGAACTTCTCCGCAGCGGAGCTTTCCGTTATAGTTGAATCCCATTGCGCGGCCATGAGCACCTGCATCATGAATAATCAGGATATCGCCCATGTCAATCTTAGGTAATTGTCTCTGAACCGCAAATTTATCGCAGTTTTCGCACAGACTTCCGACAACGTCGTAAACCTGGTCTTTTGGAGCGTTTTCTTTACCGCTGACTGTAATTTCGTGGTAAGCTCCGTACATACCCGGTCTCATAAGGTCAGCCATACATGAGTCCAGGCCGATGTATTCGCGGTAGATGTGCTTTTCGTGAACAGCTTTTGCAATCAGGTATCCGTATGGACCTGTAATCGGACGGCCGCATTCCCAGTAGATTTCGAGAGGATCGAGTCCTGCCGGAACAACTACCCTGTCGTATTCGGCGCGGATTCCCTTTGCAACTTCATCATAATCGATTGCCTTCTGGTCAGGCTTATATGGAATTCCAAGACCGCCGCCAAGGTCAACAAATTCAATTCTTACACCGGTTTTTTCCTGAACTTCGGCTGCAAGTTCAAATACAAGTTTTGCAGTATCAACAAAGAATGCTGGATTCAATTCATTTGAAGCAACCATGGTGTGAAGGCCAAAGTGTTTTACGCCTTCTTCCTTACAGATTCTGTACGCTTCGATCATCTGTTCCCGGGTAAGACCGTATTTTGCTTCTTCAGGGCTTCCGATGATTGAATTGCAGCCGTGCTTGAGCGGGCCCGGATTATAGCGGAAACAGATAGTGTCCGGCAGTTTGCCGCCCAGGGCTTCCTTTAAAAATGGAATATGAGTAATGTCGTCAAGGTTGATGATGTTTCCATTTGCGTATGCGTATTTGAATTCTTCTGCAGGAGTTTCGTTTGAAGTAAACATAACGTGTTTGCCTTTGATGCCGCTCATTGCAGAAAGCATAAGTTCCGGGAGGCTCGAGCAGTCAGCACCGCAGCCTTCACTTGCAAGAATTTTAAGGATGTATGGATTCGGGCAGGCTTTTACCGCATAGTATTCGCGGAAAACAGGAAAAATGGAAAAAGCTTTTGTAAACTTCTTCATATTTTCGCGGATTGCCTTTTCGTCATAAAGATAAAATGGTGTAGGTACCTTGTCTGTAAGCTGAACCAGCTGCTCATGTGTCAATGGAAAATATTTCATATAAATCAACCTTTTTTTTCTCATTCAGAAATTGAAGGTGGTCAGTTTATTCAGGATGCGCCGGATTCAATTCTGGAGAACATAATTATTATCAGGTTTCTCTAAAAACAGAAGTTTTAGAGTTTTCCTTTGTTATATTCTATAATTTTCTTTTAATTATGAAAATATGTGTTAAACTTTAAGTTGGCCAAAGAAGGACAGATTTTTAATTGGAGAAAGTATGAGAAAAAAAGTCTTTATTAACCCGAATCTCGAAAGATTATTCTCATTAATTATTTTCATTACAATGATAAGCATCATTAACTTTGTCCTTTCAAAAACCGTCTTAAAGAAAATTCAGAGAGCAAACGAAGATCAGCTCATTGACTGGTGCGCTCATTTTACCGATGACTACTCGGACGAAATAGAAAAAAAATTTGAAGAAATAAAGGTCATGCTCGACCCGTATTACGCAAAGGTTGCCTACAAGAACCTTCCGATGGAAAAACTCCGGGACAATCTTATAGAGCCTTCAAAAAAACTGCCTCCTTTTTTTGAAGAAATTTTTATGGTAGACAGGGATGGAAACGGTTATAACACGACAAGTCCACGTAAAAGCAGCAGTGACAGGGATTATTTTAAGGAAGTAATCGACGGCCGCTACAGGTTTTATATAAGCGACATGCTTTATTCAAAACAGACAGGCAAACCTGTTTTTATTTTTGCCAGGCCGATTTATGATTACTCAAACAAAATAATCGGTGTTTTGTGCGCTGTCTGTCCTTACCAGAAAATTGCGGAGATTTTTTCAGGAATCCATGTAAAAGGCAATTTCAATAACAGGATTACAATAAGGGACTCGTCAGGAAGATTCATCCTTCACCCGCTTAAAGAGTGGAACATGAAAATCTACGACACAAGCACCTTTATCAAAACTCCCTTCGATACTCACGGGGATGTAGACGGAATCAGAAAAATAATCGATGTCAACGGCAATCCGATTATTCTTTTTTACAAAAATGTAGAAAATACAGACTGGACAGTAAATTACTCACTCAGATACGAAGACTTTACAAAGGTAAGGCAGAGGCAGTTAAAATACCATCGCGGAATCATGCTGTTCCTTATTCTGGGCATCTTTATTGTCTTTCTGATTGATACGTTTATACATTCCTTCCTCGAAAACAGGCAGCTCCTTACCACACGCATCGACTCAGTAACACACCTGTGGGTCCGGGAATATTTTGAACATGAAGCCGCAAAAATGCTCAAAAGAAATCCTGATTCAAAATTTATGGTAATTCACTCGGATATCAAGGGCTTTAAATTTTTGAATCAGAAACTCGGACTTCAAAAAGGTGACGAAATTCTTGCACAGTTTGCAAATTCAATTTTTTCCAAGACTGACCCGTACAACCGCATAATGTGCCGCGGATATGCAGACCATTTTTATTCACTTATTAAAATACACTCAGTTCATAAGGCAATGACGATTCTCCACAAACACATAGACATACTGGAAAAACGAATCGCAGCCCAGGAAATTCAGTATACGCCGCGCTTTGGTGTTGTATTCCGGCTTCCTGACAAAAAACACGGTTCCTCAGAAACGATCCAGAGCCTTATCGCCAAGGCTGAATTTGCAACGTCCCAGATTAAGGACAATGCCCTCCAGACAATCAGCATTTACGACTCAAAGGCACAGAAAAAATCTACGGAAGAAAACTATATCGAATCGCATATGCAGGACGCCCTTGCAAACGGCGAATTCTTTGTAGTTTACCAGCCAAAAATCGATCTCAAGTCAGAAAAAATCGTCGGAGCAGAAGCCCTTGTCCGATGGAATAACCAGGAGCTGGGCTTCATGCCGCCAAACAAATTCATTCCGATTTTTGAAAGGAACAACTTTATAGTTAAACTTGATTTTTATGTTTACGAACAGGTATGTAAATTCCTGCGGCACTGTCTGGACGAAGGACTTCCTGTAGTTCCGGTTTCTGTAAACATGAGCCGTAACCACAACAAGCCGGACCGTTTTGTTCACGACTTTGCAGCGCTAGTTAAATCTTACGATATTCCGCCGTCTCTCATCGAAGTTGAACTTCTTGAACGTTCAAGCATGGACAAGAACATTCTTCGTGATATTACGGTTCTGCTTCATGAGCATGGATTTAGTGTTGCCATGGATGATTTTGGAAGCGGCGAGTCTTCCCTTAATATGCTTTCCATGATTCCGGTTGATATCTTAAAGTTTGACCGCTCATTCCTTTACGAAAACAATGTTCCCCTTAAACTGGACGATAAAATTGCAAACTTTATCACTACCCTCATTGAACTGGGCAAAAACCTTAAGAAGCAGACAATATTTGAGGGCGTTGAAACAGAAGAACAGATAAACTTCCTCCGCAACATAAAGTGCGATATAGTTCAGGGTTACTTCTATTCCCGCCCTCTTAATGCAGACAATTATGTGGACTTTGTAAAAGCCCACAAATAATCATCGTTTTGAATTTAATTAGTCAAAAAATCCTTTTGCCTTGAGAAGCTCAGCGTTCAAAATGCCGCCCAGAGCTGCACCGCGCTTTGTGTTGTGGCTCAGGGCAACAAATTTGATGTCAAATACATTGCACTTTCTCAGGCGGCCAAGAACACATGCCATTCCCTTTTCAGTGTCTCTGTCGCGGTTTGGCTGCGGACGGTTTTCTTCTTCGCGGTAAACAATCGGATGTTCAGGTGCAGAAGGAAGTTTGAGTTCCTGTGGAAGTGATGTAAATTCACGCCATACACGGAGAACTTCTTCCAGTGAAGGCTTTTTATCTTCAGGAAGGTCAAATTCAAGGTTAACGCTTGCTGTATGTCCGTCAATTACCGGAACGCGTGTACAGGTTGAACTTACAACCGGGCCCGGTGCGTTTTCGATTTTTCCGTCTTTTACGGTTCCGAGGATTTTGAGACATTCTTTTTCTGTCTTTTCTTCTTCACCGCCGATGTATGGAACGATGTTATCAATCATGTCAAAGCTTGCAACGCCCGGATAACCTGCGCCGGAAACTGCCTGAAGGGTTGTAACGATCATTCTCTTTACAGGATATCCTGCCTGCTGCAATGCATAGAGAGGCATCATGTATGTCTGGAGCGAACAGTTTGGTTTTACAGCAACAAAGCCCTTGTCCCAGCCGTGGTGTTTTTTCTGTTCCTTGATAACTTCAAGATGAGCAGCGTTGATTTCAGGAATGAGCATCGGAACATCTTCTGTCCAGCGGTTTGCACTTGCGTTTGAAACAACAGGGATTCCTTCAGCGGCGTATGCTGCTTCAAGAGCCTTGATTTCATCCTTGCTCATTTCGAGTGCACTGAATACAAAACGGCATTTTCCGAGAGCGGCTTTGGCATCGTTTGCATCCTGAACAGTAAGATCCTTTACATCTGCAGGAATATCAGCGCCGATAAGCCAGCGGTTTTTTACAGCTTCTTTATAGAGTTTGCCTGCTGAACGAGGACTTGCAGCAACATAAGTTACCTTGAACCACGGATGATTTTCCAAAAGTTTGATGTAGCGCTGTCCAACCATACCGGTTGCGCCCAGAACGCCAACATTGATTTTTTCTGACATATATATATCTCCAAAAAATATTAAAGGCTGCATTCTTTCAATGCAGATTCAATTACCTTTTTAGCGTCGTCTGTTACTTCTACGAGTGGAAGACGGCATGGACCTGAAGGCATCTTTTTTACGCTCATGGCGTATTTGATTGAAGTCGGGTTTCCGTCCACAAAGGCTGCCTTAAAGAACGGCAGAAGCCTGTAGTGAATTTTACGTGCTTCTTCAAAGTCGCCGGCAAGAGCTTTGTTTGTCATTTCTGCAACGATTTTTGGAGCAAGGTTTGAAACTACAGAAATAATTCCGTCACCGCCGCAGGCGATTAAAGGAAGTGTAAGACCGTCGTCACCGCTCATTACAGAAAAGTCCGGTTTTTTGGACTTGATTCTGGCGATAACTTCCATCATCTGGTTGATATTGCCGCTTGCTTCTTTTACGCCTGCAATGTTTGGAAGTTCTGCAATGCGTTCGAGCAGATCAGTAGGAATGTTCAATCCTGTGCGTCCCTGAATGTTGTAAACAACGATTGGAATTCCAACCTTTGAAACAGCTTCAAAGTGGCGGTAAATTCCTTCTTTTGAGGGTTTATTGTAATAAGGTGTTACTACGAGAGCAGCGTCTGCTCCGGCTTTTTTTGCGCGTTCACAGTACATAACTGCGTCTTTTGTGTTGTTGCTTCCTGCACCGAGGATAACCGGGATTTTTCTGCCGGATGTTTTTTCAAAAGCACGGACTTCGTCCATTACAATCTGAATAAGTTTGTCTTCTTCTGAGCCCGGTTTTTCGTCGAGAGTCGGAGTTTCAGCAGTTGTTCCGAGAGGAACAAGACCATCGATTCCCTGTTCAAGCTGGAATTTTACATTTGTTCTGAATCCTTCGTAATCAACAGAACCATCCGCATTCATCGGAGTAATCAAAGCGGTATAAGCGCCCTTAAATTTAGTCATACAACACCTTCATGAAATTTAAAAAAAGTTAGTTCATTATGCTGAATTTTGAGTTTTTATACAAGTTTTTACATAATTTCACATACCGCATTTTTATAATTCCCGGGTACTGTTCAGTACATCTTTTGTATCAGGTGTTTTTTCTGTATAATGCACTCAGATGGATACAGAAAATAAAGAATCACAAGAAATCGTTCTCTCTGAAAAAGAAGAAAGAAAGCGCCAGATGATTTTATCCGGCAGCAAGTTAAAAATCATTCTTTTAATTGCTCTGCCCCTCGTCTTTTACAACAGTTTAAATCAGATTTTTCAGCTTATAGACACAATCATCGCCTCAAATTTAAGCGCAAAAGTAGTTTCTACAGTAAGTTTTGTTGCTCAGATTGAAAGCATGATTCTTGCAATCGGCTCAGCCCTTGCCCTGGGCGGCGGCGTAATAATCAGCCGGAGCTACGGCGAAGGCGACATGAACAAAGTTAAAACCCAGATAAGCACACTTTTCTTTCTGTGTGTTTTTATCGGGGCTGGAATTCTTGCACTCATTATTCCGCTCGCATACCCGTTTTTAAAGCTTTTAAAAATGCCGGACGATTTAATCGGGACCGGAACCGCATATTTTTCATTTGATGTAATCAGCATAATCTTTCAGTTTATAAACACAATTTACTTTGCAACCCTTAAAAGCCGCGGAAACACAAAGCAGGTAATGTACGGCAACACGCTTGTACTTTTTATCAAAACCGCACTCAACGTTTCTATCAGCGTTTCGGCACAGCGCGGACTTTTTGACGCGGACAGGGCAATGCTTTTACTCCCGGTTTCGACAATTATCGCGCACGCAACCCTGACAGTTATCGCAGTAATTTCGCTTACTTCAAAAAAGAATCCGTTCAGAATCAGCCTCAAAAACTGCCAGTTTTCCAGACCGTTTCTGGGACCGCTTTTCAACCTGAGCATTCCTGTCTTTTTTGAAAAGTTTACGTTCAACTTTGGAAAGGTAATTGTAAATTCAATGTGTGCCTCTTTTGGTTCAATCGTAATCGGGGCACTCGGTGTAAGCAACCGCCTCGGAGGACTTGTTACAAACCCGATGAACGGCTTTCAGGAAGCAGAAAGTTCGCTCATGAGCCAGAACATCGGCGCTAAAAACGTAAAACGGGCCCTCGCAATTTTTTACACTACCCTTTCAATCAACCTGATTTTTGCCACATTCAGTTTTATCATCACGACCATTCTCAAGGAACCCATCATCGCGGCCTTTGCAAAGGGCAGCGCCGTATTTGCGGGCGAGATTGAAAAAATCTACATGTTTGAACGAATGGACGCCCTTCTGATGGCGGTCAACATTTCGGTAATGGGACTTTTGTATTCGTTCGGAAAGACACGCATTTCGATGATAATAAACATGGTCCGCCTCTTTGTTTTCCGAATTCCGCCGCTTTTGATTTTTATGAATGTACCTTATCTGCGCGAGCACCTGGGAACAATGGCCGTCGGAATTGCAATGCTGATGAGCAACGCACTCAGCGGTATCATTGCAGGAATTGTGGCGATATTTTTTATAAGAAAACTCAAGCGCCAGGGCACGGTGTAACATTCAGATCCCGGGCGTGGCACACGGGCAAAGCAATCCGGCGGGACCCCCGGGCGGAGCTGTTTTTTTTATTTTCATTTTTACGTTTATATGCTATATTCACAAAAAAAGCGCAGGAGTATGTCATGAGTGGCAGCAGTTTTGGAAAATTATTTACAGTAACAACTTTTGGCGAAAGCCATGGAGCCGCTCTCGGATGTATCATTGACGGTGTTCCGGCCGGAATCAGGCTCGACCTTGACGAAGTTCAGGCCGCACTCGACAGGAGAAAGCCGGGCCAGAGCGCAAACGGCAAAAACAACGCTTCGGTTACGGCGCGCAAAGAAGACGACAAGGCTCAGTTTTTGAGCGGCGTTTTTGAAGGCGTAACTGAAGGAACTCCCATCGCGATTGTAATTCAAAACACAAGCCAGCATTCAAAAGACTACGGAAACCTCGCGACAACTTTCCGCCCGGGCCATGCAGACTTAACCTACTTTTTAAAATACGGAACCCGAGATTACCGCGGAGGCGGACGCTCTTCCGGCCGCGAAACTGCAGCACGTGTTGCAGCAGGCGCCGTTGCAATCCAGGTAATCAGAGCACTCTGTCCGGATGTAAAAATCACAGCCTACACCGAACAGGCAGCAGGCGTAAAAATCACCAGGGTAGACCTTTCTCAGATTGAACAGAACCCGCTGCGCGCCCCGGACAACGAAGCGGCAGCCTTAATGAATTCAAAAATCGAAGAAATCCGCTCGCAGAAAAACACTGCAGGCGGCGTCATCGCATGTTCAATCACAGGAATCCCGGCAGGACTGGGCGAACCGGTTTTTGACAAGGCAGACGCAGTTCTTTCTCACGCGATTATGAGTATCGGTGCAGTTAAGGGAATTGAATTTGGTGCAGGTTTTGGAGTTTCTTCATCTACAGGACTTGAGAACAACGACAGAATGCAGCCTTCTGCCGACAGAAAATCAGTTGAATTCATAACGAACAACGCGGGAGGCATCCTCGGCGGAATATCTACCGGTGCCGAAATCTTCTTCCGTGCAGCCGTAAAGCCCGTTCCTTCCGTTTACGCCAGCCAGAACACAGTTCAATGGGATGGCGGCAGTTTTGCTTCCACCGAGCTTACGATTGAGGGCCGCCACGACGTATGTCTCTGTCCGCGTATCGTCCCGGTAATCGAAGCAATGAGCGCCATCGCACTTGCAGACCTGCTCCTTCAGGCAAAAACTTCAAAACTGTAATTCACACCCGGTTTTTTAGGCTTAAAGCTTATTTTTTCATCATGTTAAATCTTCGCAAACTTCGAGAAATTCACATATTTTCTCTTTCTAAATTTGAAATTTCTGTTATAATGGATTAATACGCTGATTGGCAGTTTTGCATAATCCGCACTGAAAAAGTTCAATTTTAATTAGAATTATATTAAAAAAAGGGGAAAAGGAGACAATCATGAAAAAACTCAAACGGTTATTCGGCCTTGTACTTGCTGCTGCATTTATTACAGGCGCCGGAGCTCAGTCCCGCAAAACTGAAGTATGGGATTTTGGTGGCGTTGAAGAAAAAGGCGCCGTAAACCATATTTCGATTGCAGACATCGATGGTATCGCAGGTATTGCCGATGACGGTAAATACACGGCCGGCGATTACTCATTTGGCGACCTTACTTTCAAGGCTGACAAAAACGACCGCGCTTACTACGACGGAAAAAAGAATTACGGTGTACAGGGCTATTCAACTTTTGAATTTGAAGACGGCTACACTTCCAACGGTATGTACTACTGTAACGGTAAAGGTGGCGAAGGAAAACGCTATCTTCTCCTTAAAAACGTAAAAGCCGGCGATTTAATTACATTCTATGCCCGCATTTCAAACTCGGGCGACGAAAAAATTCACTTTGCATCGGTTAACGCAAACGGAGAAAAGGACGGAAAACAGGACGAAGTAGCACCGATTCCTGCCATTTCTACACGCTATTCATACATCGCAACCCAGAGCGGTTCTTACAAAGTTTACACAGAAGCTTCTGTCGGAAAACCTGTTTACTACCGTATCGTTCGTAAACCGGGTGTTGAAGTAAAAGGTGCAATTTCGGGACTTCCATCAGGAAAGGCTGCCCTCAAATTTGTTGTAAAAGAAACAAAACAGGAAATTGAAGCAAACGTTTCAGGCAAAGCATACACAGCAGGACTTCCTGCAGGCTATACCTTTACAGCTGTCCTTACTGGAATCAAAGGCTACGGAATCACGGCAGAAACAAAGCAGCTCATCCTGGACGCAAAAGCATCAGGTTCAGCAAAAAAAGACCTTACTGCCGCAGAAATGAAAACTTACGTTGTTGACGGTAAACTTGAAGGATTTGCAAAAGACTTCAAGCCGGTTTCTGCAATTACAATTATCATGAACCCGCCTGCAAACTCACTCTATCTTCCGGTAGAAGTTGCAGTTTCAGAAAACAGCGGCGAATTCACATTCAAAGGCGAACTTGAACCGTCTGTAGCCTACACTGCTGAACTCAAGGGCGCAAACGACTACAAACTTTCAGGCGACCTTTCATTTGAAGGAACCGCTGCCTTTACAAAAGACCTCAAGGTTGAATTAAAACCGTTCTACGATGTAAACGGTAAGTTCATCGGTGTTACAAAACCAATGCCGTCTTCAATCACATTCAAAAATCTTGATGACGGATACGAATACAAGGGAGCCGCTGCAAACGGCATTTACGGCGTTAAACTCCGCGACGGCAGCTACGAAGTTATCTGTTCAACAGACACAACTTCAACAATGAACCACATCGTTGTTAAGGGAAAGGCTGTTGAAAAAGACATCAACATGACTCTCAAGGACAAGACCGTTCAGCAGATTCCTCTTAAAAAAGACATCTATGTAGGCGGTAAAAAAGCAGACTACGCAACTGTTGCAGAAGCAGTAAGGGCAGCCGCTGCAATGTCTCCGAAATCAGAAGCAGACCGAATCACAATTCACATTGCTCCGGGCGTATACAGAGCCCAGCTGATTATCGACACTCCTTACATCACACTCAAAAATGACAATCCTGCCCAGGAAGTTAAACTCACATGGTACTACGGTATCGGTTACAACTACTACTCGGCAGATCCAAAAGGTTACTACGATGCAGAACGCGCTTACGACAAGTTTGAAAAACGCGGTGTTGCAAAGTGGGGTGTTGCAACTTATGTACAGAAAAACGCAAAATTCTTCCGTGCAGAAGGCATCACTTTTGAAACAAGTTTTAACAAATACGTAACTGACGAAGAAATTGACGACGGAGTTGAACCGGACGGCTCACTTCCATTTGTACGCAAATTGAATTCTGACGTTCGTGCAAAAAAAGCAACAGAACGCTCTGCCGCAATCTGTACAGAAGCAGACCAGGCTGAATTCCTCAACTGCCGCTTTATCGGCTCTCAGGATACACTTTACACAGGTACAAACAGCCGCCAGTATTACCGCAACTGCTACATCGAAGGTGGAACAGACTTTATCTTTGGTGACGGTGATATCGTATTTGAAAACTGCGAAATCTCATGGTCAGGTTACACAGACATCAAGGCAACAGGTTATCTGACTGCTGCCCGCACTGCCCTCCTCAAAGGTTACCTCTTCTACAACTGTACAGTAAGTGCAGATCAGGCTTCCCTCCAGAATCCTGGTGTATTCGGCCGTCCTTGGGGACCAAAAGCATCTGTTGCATGGGTAGACACAGTTCTCGGCTATGACGGAATCATTGACCCGATGGGCTGGACCGACATGAGCGGAAACCTTCCTCAGAACGCAAACTTCTTTGAATATAACTCGGTATGGGACGGAAAGTCAGTTGACGTTTCTCACCGCAACGGCGGAAAGATTATTTCTGACGCAAGCGCTTACTCTCCTGAAAACTACTTTGTAGGCTGGACACCGGTTTACTACAACAAGGCAAAGGGCGGAGAAGCAAAGGTTAAGAAAGCAAGCTTTACAACTGATGACGACATCAACACACCGTATCCGGGACACACAGTCACCCTGCACTACACATTCAGTGAAGATGCAAAGGAAGATATGTCCCTGATCCAGTGGTACCGTGTAAAGGACGGAAACGAAGTTCTCATCAAACAGAGCTCAGGTTATGCAAACAAAACATACCTCATCTCTACAGCTGATTCAGGATTCCATTTAAAGGCTGTAATCACACCTTGCGCACGCGGCGGAAAACCAGGAAAGCCTGTAACAGTTAAACTCGACAAAAAGATTAACGACGGTTATTCAATTCCTGCAAAGGCAGCTGCCGGAACCATCCGTGCACGCGCTGAAGGAAAGGTAAACGTATTCCTTGCTTCGGATTCAACATGTAAGGATTACTCTGCCAGCGGCATGTGGAGCAACGGAGTTACACGCAATGAAGGCGCATGGGGTGAATTCCTGCAGTGCTTCTTTAACGGTGCAGTTTCCATCCAGAACTACGCTAACGGCGGACGCTCTTCACGCAACTTTATCAACGAAGGAAACCTCGACAAAATCAAACAGCAGATTGGAAAGGGTGACTACCTCTTTATCCAGTTTGGTCACAACGACTGTTCAAACGGAGCAGGTTATCTTGAAGACCGCTACGTTCCACTCGGAGAACCAAACAAAAAAGGAATCTATCCTATCAGCGAAGGTAAAAAGGTTAGAACACCAGACAGCTATGTAGAAAAATACGGAACAACATTCTATTCATACAACTGCGGCGCTACCTACAAGTGGTACCTCATGCAGTATGTAAACGTTGCTCTTGAAGCAGGCGCAACACCGGTTCTTATCACACCTGTAAGCCGCCAGTACTTTGACGGAAAGGGAAGAATTACTCCTCACCACGACTCAAAGGACACTTCTACAAAGACAATGATTACAAGAAACAACGCTTATGTTGAAGCAGTACGCCAGCTTGCCAAGGAAAAGAAAATCCTCCTTATCGACGGTTTTGAAATCACCAAGGCATTGTACGAAAAAGCATACGCAGACTGCGGCAACAACATCGAAGCAAAAGAGCTTATGTTTGAAGGCGACAGCACTCACAACAATAAACTCGGTGGCTTTGTAGTTGCCGGTGAATTTGCAAAAGAAATCAAAAAGCTTATTCCGGAACTTGCTCCAAGTATTGTTCATCCGCGCAATGCAATCGGCGAAAACAGCGACGGCAAACTTATGTTCTCTGTAGGTAACGAAGGTAAGATGTCATGCTACGACGCTTACTGGCAGCGCTACGAACAGGCCGTTATGGATTCCCTTGGTAAATAGCGTTTTATAACAACAAAGGGGATGACCACTCTCTTTTCAGGGCTGGTCATCCCTTTTTTTTTCTTCACAGATTTTTGTATTTTCAGTAGAATACAAAAATATGAAAAAACTCAGTTTGTCAGCATTAAGCAAAAAACAAAAAACAATAATTTCCTGCGGTATGATTTTATTTGCCGCAGTTTGTATTCTTTCTTTCTGCCTGTGGGCCCGCTCATTTAAAAATCCTGCAAACGTAAAACCACTCACAGAAGAGCAGACACTTTCGCTCAACGCAGTTCTGGACCAGACCTACCCCCTCAACCGCGGCAACGACTTAAAGCCGCTTCCATATCCGATTGTTCAGGCACAGCTCGACGTACAGTCAGGCAGTGCGATTTTAATCGACACAAGCAACGGCTGTGTTTTATTTGAAAAAAACGCGGACGAAGTCATTCCGCCGGCAAGTATCACAAAACTCTTTGTAATGTACATAGTATTTAAAGAAGTTCAGGAAGGAAACCTTAGCCTCGACGATCTGGTTCAACCGCCTGAAAGCAGCTGGGCAATCAACATGCCGCCTTCTTCATCACTGATGTTCCTCGGACAGGGCCACAAAGTTACAGTGCGTGAACTTTTAAAAGGTCTTGCAGTAGCATCCGGAAACGATGCCGCAATTGCCGTTGCAAACAAAGTGAGCGGAAGTACAAAAGCCTTTGTTGAACGCATGAACTATGAAGCAAAAGCTCTCGGCCTAACAAATACCTACTTTGTTGAACCGAGCGGCTATTCAGAAAAAAACCTTACCACAGCCCGGGAACTTGCAAAATTCTGCCGCATTTACATCAACACATTCCCCCAGAGTCTTTCTGACTTTCACAGCCTTACCGAAATCCGTTACCCTCTCAAGGAAAACCTTCCTTCATGGCAGCAGAGTAAGGGCGACACAATGGCCGTTTACCAGAAAAACACAAACCCGCTTCTGGGAGTCCTTGAAGGCTGTGACGGCTTAAAGACAGGCTTTATTTTTGAAAGCGGTTACAATCTTGCACTCACCTGCCAGAGACAGGGCGTACGCTATCTTTCTGTAACGATGAAGGGACCTGGAAAGGGTTCAAAACAGGGCAACTACTACCGCCGTCAGGACGGAACTACAATGATGGAATGGGCATTTTCTTCCTTTGCAGATTATGACCCGACAAAACATATTTCCCAGAGTTACACGGTTCCGACCCCGGGCTCAAAGACAAAATTCATCAATCTCGTACCCGCATGGAATTCAACAGTTACAGTTCCGCACTTGAGGGCTCAGACCGCACTTGAAGACGCACAGAATGTAATGGCAGAAGTTCAGATTCCGCGCTACATCTACGGCGGCACCGAATGCGGCAAAATCTGGGGACAAATTCAATATAAACTTGGAGATACAGTTCTGGAAACAGTTCCGCTCGTTGCAGACAGACAGTCGTTAAAGAGCGGACTGTGGGGACGCTTCTGGGGCGCCCTTGCTTCGTTTACCTTACGCTCTTAGAGTTCTGTAACATCAACGATTTCGTATTCTTCGTTGATTAAGGTTCCAATCAGAAGATCAAGTTTTTCGTAAAGATAATCTGTGCGGCTTCCGCTGGAAATTCCTGTGCTTACAGGAATCACAGAAAGTGAAGTTGCGTTTTCGGCATAAAAGCTTATCATCTGGCTTGCTGACAGATAGCCCGGACGACCGAGAGCGGCTTCTTCCAGGGTAATTGTGTCCAGACTGAATCTTCCTGCTTCTACATACCGGTAACCGCAGGCCTTTCCTGATTTTTTAATTGAATCATTCGATTTGTAGAACGGAGCGTGCCACAAAAGCGAAAGTTCCTTTCCTGTAGCCGCATAAAATTCATCCTCGTTGCGGGCAAGACCGCGGCGGATAAAGTCTTCGTCTACAACAAAGCCCCTGGTAGTCAAATCAGCGTTTGTAAAGAACATCGAGCCTGCATTAAAGCCGCTCTTTGCAATCTGTTTTGTTTCTTTTGGATAGCGGCGGATAAATTCACCGTTAACAAAGAAAGTGGCAGGCACGTTGTATTCTTTTAATGTTGCAAGAACACGGCTCAAACCGCTTGCATCATCAAGCAGATCGATTACGAGGGCAACCTTTTTAAGACTGTCGCTCTTTAATGCTGTGTCTGGGAAGAGCGGATTTGTAACAGCCTTTCCTGACAGGGTTCTGATATAAAGTGAATTTGCAAATTTCTGGTTTGGAGTTGTGCTGATAAATACACGGTATCGTCCGTTCTGAAGGCGCCCTTCTCCGACTGTAAGGATGTCAGATGACTCAACAGGCTTCCAGGTACCGGCAATCAAATCCATATCGTAAAAGATTTTTGGATTGTGACTGTCCTGTGCGCACACTGCAGAAGAAGACTTCCAGAATACGCGCGCGCAGCTGGAAAGAAAAAGGACGCGGCTTAAATGAGACGGGCCGATTATCCATTCGCGGACAGTGCTTACACCGCCTGCGTAGATTTTTGAATTTCCACTCCAGGCAAAAGAAACGATTTTTTCTCCGTCGAGTCTGTCTATCATCTGCCAGTTTGAAGTGTCGTAAACAAAGAGGGAGTCGCCCTGAGCGTAACAGAGTTTTTTGGAGTCTTCGCTGATTAAAGGCTTTGAGGCCCCTGCAATAATTGCAAGAAGTTTTAAGTCGGCACCGAGCGAGTAAACAGAAGCCTTTTTGCTTCCGTCTTCGTAACCGAGGCTGTTAACCCAGAGCAGACATTTTGAATCTGCACTCCAGAAGGCATCGATATCGATGATTGTTCCGCCGATATCAGTTACAGGTTTTGAATAAACGCTCTGGAGGTATTCAAATCCGTCGCCTGCGATTTTAAACAGGCTTACGACTTTATCTGATTGAATCAAAACAAGTGAGTCGCCGCGTCCATTCACACTGAACTTGTCGTAGCGTCCGTCAAATTTTACAGGAAGCCGCCCGATAACGGTTCCGCTTCCGACCATTTTTGAATAAAGGCCGCGTGTATACAATTCGTTAGAAGAAATTCTGTAAACGAGGTCGCGGTCAAGATAAATCAGATTTTTTGAATTGGCCCAGCAGACGCCTGCAATCGAGCCCTTTCCTATCTTCCGGAACTCTTCTGACATCTGCACTTTCTGAAAGGCAGCCTTCGGGTCGCAGAAATAAATACTGCCGCCTTTTTCGTACAAAAGGCTTGTGCTTTCAGGATTCCATAAAACAGGCACTTTTTCAAAATCAAATTCTGCGTGCTTGTTGAGGACAGTTTCCTGCATTGTAGAAGCATTTTTTAAGATAAGTTCACCCGAGCTTACCTGTGTCTTTTTGATATAGCAGATCCACTTTCCGTCAGGGCTTACGCTCTGGGCTTCCTGTTTTGAACTGAAACTTGGAATTGAATCCGTCCTTTTAATCCACGAAATTGTATTGTCCGCGGTTGAATAGCGGGCGCTGCCGTAGCGGTTTCTTATCTGTAAAACTGCACCTTTAGAAAGAACTTCCATTTTTTCCGGGTAGCAGGTCAGGATTTTAATTCCGGACAATGTAGAGGCGTCTGCCATAAATCCTGTTGAGTACGACGGACTTCCGCTGATTGAATGCGCCACGTTGAATACAAGCTGATTATTTTCGTTTAAATCCGGGCTTTCAAAGGAAACTTCTGCGTAAACACAAAAAGCGGCTGCACAAAAAACAACCGCTGTCAGGCCCTTTTTCTTAATTGAATTAAAAAGGTGTCTTATCATTTAGCCATCTCCGCACTCAAAGCAAGAATGTTCAAATCCTGCTCCAGATCATCAAGTTTTTTTCCAAGACTGGCAAGTCGTCTTACACGGTCTTCCGCCTGTTTTCGTTCAAGATTTTTAAATACCGCATCTATTGCTGACTTTTCGTCAGTTTTCATTTTTGCCTGTCCGCACCATGGACAGTAAATAAAATCATTATCAATTGTTCTTCCGCAGCCGCCGCAAACGCAAACAGTACTCATCTTTCTGTAAAACTCCATAATCTATCTTTTAAGTAAAGTCATAGGGTCTACAAGTTTTCCGTTCTTGTAAACAGTAAAGTGTAAATGTGGACCAGTTGAATATCCGGTAGATCCTACAAGACCGATTTTAGCACCCTGTGCGACAGTTTTACCTGTGCGGCAAAGAGTTTTTGACATATGGCCATACAAAGACTGATAGCCGTTACCATGATTGATTATAACATAATTTCCAAAAATATTGCTCCATCCGACATAAACAACTTTTCCGCTCATTGCAGAATAAATCGGAGTTCCTGTAGGACAAGCCATATCAACGCCAGTATGATTTGAGCGGACACCTGTAAACGGATCAGCACGCGGCCCGAACAAAGATGTAAGTCTGTAGCGGTCCTTGATCGGATAGCCGAAAAGTTCACCCATGGCCTTGCGGAGCGAGCCTGAATCCATCTTGGCGCCCGGAATAAAAAGTTCCTGGCCGACAGTTAGAGTACGGCTTGATAAATCGTTTGCATCGAGAATTTCTTCAAGGCTTACGTTGTATTTTGCGCTCAGGCCTGTCAAACTCTGTCCCTTAGAAACAGAAATGATAATTCCGTCCTGGTTGGGAATGCGCAGTTTCTGTCCCGCACGCAGAGTTCTTACGTTTTCAATATCGTTAACGGAAATAAGTGTAGAAATATTTGTAAGCCCGAACTTCAATGCAATTGAACTGATTGTGTCGCCGCTTTTTACTTTATATGTCTGGTAGGAAATAACCTTTGTAATGCCGAGAGAAGACATTGTCAGAACAGAACCGTCATCAGCAAGAACGTTTCCGTTTTCATCAAACTGAACATCCGTTCTGTCCATTGCAAAACTGTCCATGGCAGAATTCAGGAATTCAATTTCCGTATTGCCTGCGTCGGCAAATTTTACAGGTCCCGCAAAACTCTGAAAGTAACCGATGGCTCTGTACATTGTTATAAAAGTGAATGAACAGAACAGGGCCGCAATCAAAATCCGGCCGATATGGCGTGTGCGGATTACAGGCAGCTGTACCCGTGGAATTGAAGCAAACTTTACTGAATGCAGGCGCTCTTTTACCTGCGAAAAATCAAATGATTTGTCTCTTGTTTTTAATAAAAAACTTTTTGAAGGAGAACGGCGTCTAACGGCTGAGCCTGCTCCCACGTAATTGATTATTTCCATATATCTATTATCGGAGAGCAAAATTCGTTATATTAGTAAAAAGATGTACCAGACACAGTTATCACCATCAGCAAAGTCAATTATCAAAGTAATCTCTATCGGTCTGATTGCAGGGCTTTTTTTAAAGCTTTTTGTAATCGACTTTATGCATGTTTCGGGCACATCAATGGAAGGGGCAATAAAGGACGGCTCCGTAATTGCCGTAAACCGCCTTGCCTATGGAATTGCACTTCCCTACTCGGACAAACTTTTAATTCAATGGAACAGGCCCAAAGAAGGTGACATTGTAATTTACATGTACAACAACAAAATCGTTGTTAAGCGCTGCACCGCAGTTTCCAAACAATCGCTGGAATATTCAGCCAATTCGTTATATAATCTCAAAATAGGGGATAAAAATATTCCGTTGACAAAAGAGCAGTATTTTAATTTAAAAGACTGTTCACAAGTTCCGGAGGGCTATATTCTGGCCGTCGGGGATAACTACGAAAAATCCGTGGATTCAAGGGATTACGGTTTTGTCAGCGTACGGAATGTGTTGGGAAAAGTAATATGCAAATAAATGGCTACCTGAAAAAAAATCGTGTACTCATTCTATGCGGTCTTGCAATTGCTTTTTCGATTTTTGTTTTTTACAAATATTCAATTCTCGCTTTTGGAAAACTCCCCGAGCCTGCAACAACTTCTCCCACAATTCAACGCGGCTCGATTGTAGATAAAAACGGAAAGCCGCTTGCGGTTTCTGCAAACTTTTATCATGTTGGCGTAACACCAAGTTCAATCAAAGATCTTGCTCAATTTGTAAAACTCTTTGCCGGGCCCCTTGGCTACACAGAAGAAAAGCTTGCCGCATTGATTACTTCTTCCAAATCAAGTTCTTTTACCTATATCAAAAAAAAGATTGACCAGGAAACTTACGAAACCTTAAAAGAAATAACCGACAAAAATTCTCTTTTCAGCGCAGTCCGCTTTGACAGAATTCCTGGACGCATTTATCCGGAAAAAGACCTTGCAAGCCAGGTAATCGGCTACATGGGAAACGACGGTACAGGTCTTGCAGGAATTGAATACACATTCCAGGACACTTTGTCGCCTCCGGTAAACCCGGACGGCCCGATCGAAACTCAGGGTAAAAACGTCTACCTTACAATTGACGCAAACCTTCAGTTCAAGCTCGAAAAAATCGCACAGAAGGCAATTGAAGATACACAGGCCGCAAGCCTCATGCTCATTGCAGCAGAAGCAAAGACAGGCGAAATTCTTTCATACATAAGCCTTCCTTCCACAAACCTCAACGAATACACCCTGGCTTCCATCGAAGAAATGAAAGACCGCCCGGCAACCGAAAGTTATGAACCGGGTTCTGTATTTAAAATCTTTTCGATTGCCTCTTTTTACGACAGCCAGGCAATCGGCGACAAGGACATCTTTCTCTGTGACGGAGTTTACGAAAAACGCACCAATTCGGGCGAACGCATCCGTATCACATGTCTTGACCACCACGGCTGGATTACAGCGCGCGATGCCCTTAAATATTCCTGCAACGACGCACTTGCTCAGATGTCAGAGCACATAGAAAGCGAACAGTTTCTTGCACGCATAAGAAGTCTCGGCTTTGGCACAAAGACCGGCATCGAACTTCCGGGCGAAACTTCCGGTGCAGTACGCAACACAAATGACAGGCTCTGGTCTGCCCGCTCAAAACCGACAATCGCAATCGGTCAGGAAATTTCTGTCAGCGCCCTTCAGATGGTTCAGGCGGCTACAGCGATTGCAAACGGCGGCTTTCCTGTCCAGCTGACTTTGATTAAAAAAATTACAACTATGGGCGGAGTTGAAGAATACGTACACGTTCCGGCCTTTAAAAACCAGGTTCTCCACCAGAACACAGCAAAATACATTTTGAGCTGTATGGAAACCGTTGCACAGAGCGGAACCGGAAGCCGCGCCAACTTAGGTGATATTTCAATCGGTGTAAAAACCGGTACAGCCCAGATGGCAGATCCAAAAACAGGCGGCTACAGTAAGACAGACTTTATTTCAAACTGTATCGCAATCTTTCCGGTAGAAAATCCGGAAGTGATTCTTTACATCGTAATCGAAAAGGCAAAGGGCGAAACCTACGCAGGCCGTATTGTTGCCCCGGTAATCGGACAGGCCGCAAGCGCAATCATAGACCACCTCGGAATGAGCCGTGGAGGAGCTGCAAGCCTTGCCCATTCAGGCCTGATTGCAATTCCACAGGATGAAGAAATTAAAATCGGTTCAGTGGTTCCGGACTTTACAGGTCTTCCAAAGCGAAGCCTTCTCCAGCTTTTAAACAAACCGGAACTTAAAATCAAAATCAACGGCGACGGATGGGTTACCGGCCAGACACCGGCGCCGGGCACAACGCTCACACAGGACACGGAAATTGAACTCTTTCTGGAATAAAAACGTAAGTCTTTTTGAACAGCGCTTTCCGGCCCTCGTACAGCAGCTTGGTCTTTCTGCAAAAACTGAATGCTACTTTGACTTCTGGGAACTTTTGCCTTCAAAATCCCTCGAATTAACCGCAAAAGAAAACGGAACTTTCCTGCATTCAAGTTACGCTCCAAAACGCGAGGCAGAAACCCTCGTAAAGCAGAGCCGCACAGCAGAAACTTACGGTGCAGTGTTTTTTTCCATGGGGCTGGGCTACGCGCCTTTAAAATGGGCAGAACTTTATCCAAACGACACAATCATCATTGTTGAACCGGATCCAGACTATTTTATAGCCGCTCTTAAATACAACGATTTTACGCCTCTTTTTAAACAAAAGTCTCTGATTATCGCCCTTCAGGCTCCAAGTCAGAGTGTAATCCAGCTGATTGAATCTACAACGGGCTTTAACCACGCCGCCTTTATCCAGAATGCGGCGCAGACATCTCACAACAAAAATTATTTTGAATCAATCCACGCCTTAATCGAACGCAACAAGCAGAAAGTAAAAATAAATAATTCAACACTCGAAAAGTTTTCCAGTCTCTGGCTCAACAACAGCTGCAGAAACCTCAAATTCTTTGCTGAGCTCGACGGTGTTAATATTTTTAAAGACCGCGCTCCAAAAGACCTTCCTGCAGTCCTGATAAGCGCAGGCCCGAGCCTCCACGATATTCTGCCTTACCTAAAAGAGATAAAAAAGCGTGCGGTAATTATCGCGGTAGACACAGCCCTGCGCGCCCTGCTCAAGGCCGCCGTTGAACCTGACTTTATAATTCTCGTGGACCCGCAGTATTACGCTTACCGCCACATTGCGGGACTAAAAAGTCCTTCAAGCATTTTGATTACAGAAAGTGCAGCCTACCCTGCCGTTTACCGTTTTGAATGCAAAAAAATCGTTTTGACATCTTCGCTCTTTCCGCT
>JAEENG010000180.1 GCA_016283615.1 Treponema sp. | reverse complement strand
AGAAGGGAGTCGAACCCTCGTCATCAGCTTGGAAGGCTGAGATAATGAGCCGTTATATGACTACCGCAAAACTTATGAAGTTAATATATCAAATATAACAAAACGTGTCAACAGAACAATTGTTATTTTTGAATATTTTTACTGCTTTTCTGTAAGCATTCTGTAGGCAAGGCCTGCGGCGTTCTGTTCGGCGGTCTTTTTGTTTTTGCCTGATTCAGGGCCGTATGTTACGCCCTTCACTTTAACGCTTACCCAGAATGTTCTGTCGTGGTCAGGGCCTGTTTCCTTTACAAGCTCGTACACCGGAACCTGCTTAAACTTTTTCTGGCAATGTTCCTGGAGCAGGGTTTTATAATCCTTCTGTCCCCTGTCTTCCTGAACCTTTTTAACTTCGCCTTCTATAAATGAAAGAACAAATTTTTCGGCTTCTTCATAACCGCGGTCAAGATAATAAGCTCCGATTACGGCTTCTACACAGTCTGCAAGAATTGCGTCTTTCTGGCGGCCGCCGCTCATTTCTTCGCCCTTTCCAAGAATTAAGAGTTTGTCGATTCCAAAACGGCGTGCTACCGGCGCAAGTGACTTTTCACTTACAACAACGCTTTTGATTTTTGCAAGATCGCCTTCCGGATTTTCTTCCATGTCAGCATACAAAAAAGTTGCCGTTGCCATTCCAAGGACACTGTCGCCCAGAAATTCAAGGCGCTCATTGTTCTGGTGTTTTAAAGTTTTGTTTTCGTTGCTGCTCGACCTGTGACAAAATGCCAAATTCAACAATTCAAGATTATTGAATTTGATATTTACTCTTTTACAAAAGTCCTTCAATTCAACAAGCCGGCCGGGTTCCAAAGATGATTTTTTGAATATTCCCTTCACTTTTGACACCTTTCCCCTCCAAAAAAAAATAACACAGGCTGCAGGGCAACCTGTGTTCCTTCTTAGCAAAAAAAACTAGAATTATTTAGATTCTTTTTCAGCTTTGATGAAGTTGTATGCATCGCGAACTGTTTCAAATTCGTTTGCTTTTTCATCAGGAATGCTTACGCCAAGTTCTTCTTCGATAGCATATACGAGTTCGTATGTATCAAGACTGTCAGCGCCGAGATCACCACGGAATGATGAATCCATTGTAATCTTGCTTTCTTCGATTTCCAGTTTTTCAGCAATGAGCTTCTGGATTTTGTTGAACAATTCGTCCATTTTTTTTCTCCTTATAAACACCGCGTTAGCGGTCGTGCAGGAGGCACGAAATCGCAGTTTTGCCAACGGCAAAACCTGCATGTGCTAAAAAGTACACGGAAGTACTTTTTAGCACGCCTCCTTATGGAATTAATTAACCATTACTTTCGGGAGTAATAACCTGTCGTCCACGATAGAAACCGCATTTTGGACATACGTGATGCTGCAAAATAAGGTTTCCGCAGTTTCCGCATTCAACCATCTGTGGTGCTGTAAGATGCATATTTACACCACGACGTCTGCGTGTACGTGCTTTAGAAGTTTTCGCTCTAGGTACTGCCATTTCAATAACCTCACTATATAATTGTTACTTGTATAACGGGATTTATTTTATAACAGTTTATCCCCGAATGTCAATTAACATTGAATAGAATTATACCTTGTTTTAACAGAATGTCAATATTTTTTATGACATTTTTTTAATTTTTGTCATTATACTTCTTTTTCAAGGCTTCCAGGACAATTGGAGGAACCATCCCGCTAACGTCACCGCCAAACTGGGCCAATTCCTTGATTGAACTTGACTTTACCAGTACAAAGCGTGTTTCTGTCGGTATGAATAAAGTTTCTATATTTGAATTCAAATTGTGGTTCATCAGTGACAGGTCAAATTCATATCCAAAGTCATTTGCATTTCGGATTCCGCGGATTAAAACCTTGGCCCCGCTCTGTTCTGCATATTGAACTATGAGCTTATCCCACGAATGCACAGTAACGTTCTGGAAGGGTTCAACCAGTGTCTTAATCATAGTTGTGCGTTCTTCTGCGTCAAATAAACAGTTTTTGCCTGGATTTACTGCGACTACGACGTCTACCCTGTCAAAAAGTTTACTTGCTCTTTCAATTATATTTAAATGTCCGTATGTGGGCGGATCAAATGTTCCCGGAAAAACTGCTGTTGTCAATTTATTATTTTTATTACCGAGTTAACGGTCGTGCCTCCTTTTTATTTGTACCACAGTTTGACTGAACGGGGCAAGTGATGTATATTCTAAATATGAAAAGAATTAAATTTATTATCTCGTTGACTGTTATGTCTTCTTTATTTTTCGCATCATGCGGTTCTACAAAGGTTGAACCGGCACCTGCACAGGAAGCCGTTGTTGAACAGCCTGCTCCTGCAGAAGAAACAAAACCTGTAAATGATGAATATTCACGCTCTGTCGGAAATGTTACTGTTTCAAAAGACACCTTCGAAGCCGACAAGGCAGAAATCATTTCCATTATCACCAAGATGAATACAATCATGAAAGACTTTGACTATCAGTCATGGCTTTTATATGTTGATGATGAATCAAAAGAATACTGGTCTAAACCTGCAAACCTGAGAAAGGCTCAGAGCAAGCTTCCTGTAAAGGGACTGCGCCTCAATAACCTTCAAGACTACTTTAAATACGTATTTGTTCCTGCTCGTGCCGGACGGGATGTTACGGAAATCCGCTACGTTTCCGACACTTACGTAAAAGCAGTTCAGGTGGTTGAAGCAGCTACGGAAACTGAAGAAGAAAAGACCCTGGTTTACTACTTCTTCAACAAGATTAACGGTCACTGGGCTGTTCATCTTTCTGAAATTGAAGGCTAAATCATAAAAATAATTGCTTTTTAAGCGTTAATAAATTATAATTTTTTAAATATTATCTGGGTTTTTACCGATTATTAAAGTATATCCAAGGGGGATTTTAATGAAATCGACAAAATATATCGCTTGCGGTCTTGCAGTAATGATGTGTTCATTTGCTGCTGTTGCACAGAGCAAATCAAACGAAGCATCTGTAGAAAGCGAATACTTGAGCAGCGTAGAAGACGTTGTAATTACTGAACTTGCTAATTCAGAAGAAAGAGACAATAAGCTTGTTGCTCTCCAGTACCTGGAAAACGCAGTTAACGAAGGTCGTGCCACACCGGACATGATGAAGGCCCTCGACTCTCTTGCAGGTGAAGGTATTACAACCCAGGCCCGCACAAACGGCCGTCTCGTAAACAACTTTCCTGATATCCGCGCAAAAGCATGTGATATTCTTGCAAATGTAAAAACAGAAGAATCAAAAGATACATTGTGCAAAATCGCACTTGCCGACAACGAACCGATGGTTATCACCGCTGCTATCCGTTCCCTCGGAGAAATCGGTATCAACAACAATGACGAAGTTTCAGAAACTATCGCATGGGCTCAGAAAAAGAATGCGGTTCTCAACCCTACTTCTTCACTCGCCCTGGAAGTTCTCGTTGCATTTGAAAAAATCCAGGACACTGTAGAAAACAAAGGTCCGATGATTCAGGCAGTTGGACAGATTGCAACTAACTATCACTATGTAACTCCTGTCCGCACACGCGCCCTCGAACTTCTCAAAAAACTTCAGGGTTCAAGCTCTTCTTCTTCAAGCAAAAGCAACGCTAAATAATAATCAGTTATTTATATACCCAAAAAAACGGCATTTCTATAAAATCTCTAGAAATGCCGTTTATTTTTTTAAAAAGGCATTTATTTGCTGGGGGTATTTAGATGGAACCTATAATCTTAGCCTCTTCATCTCCGAGAAGGCAGGAAATCCTGAAAATGCTGAATATACCTTTTAAGGTAATTATTCCTAACTGTGACGAAGATATTCCTGAGGACATTCCGCTGGAAAAAGCCGCAGAGTACCTTGCAACACGCAAGGTAAACGCCGTTACAAGAGCACTTCCGCCTGATATCGAGTACCCGTGGATTCTCGGGGCTGACACAATGGTAATTCAAGGCAAAAAAATTTACGGAAAACCACAGGACCAGGCAGAAGCATTCGAATTTTTAAAGGCCCTCCAGGGAAAAACCCACAAAGTAATCACAGGTCTTGCCCTTTTTAGCAGCGAACTTCACTATGTAAGCAACCGTTCGGCCGTAACAGAAGTTACATTCAACAAAATGACAGACGAAGAAATCAACTGGTATATAAACACTGACGAATGGCACGGAGCTGCCGGCGGATACAGAATTCAGGGGCTTGCAAGTTGTTTTATTACAAAGATTAAAGGCACAAACTCAAATGTAGTAGGCTTGCCTATCTTTGAACTTTATGATATGTTAAAAGAACAGAATTATTCAATTCTTGAATAGTTCTGCCGGACTTATGGAAGGACCGTAGGTATTATCCATAAGCTCGTAAATATTCCGGGCGCGTATGCGTCGCGAGTAACAGAGTTCGGTGGAAAATTACACGGATAAAATATCCGCAGATTTGTAATTTTTCCGGTGAAGGAGACACTTTATGGCAGTTGTAACCATGAAGAGTTTGCTTGAATCTGGTGTACACTTTGGTCATCAGGTTAAGCGTTGGGATCCACGTATGAAGAAGTATATCTTCGCAGAACGTAATGGTATCCACATCATCGATTTGCAGAAAACAATCGGTGCTATCAAAGACAGCTACGAAGCTGTTCGCAAAATTGTTGCCTCAGGAAAGTCAGTACTTTTCGTAGGTACAAAAAAACAGGCTCAGCAGGCAGTTCAGAAAGAAGCAGAACGCTGCGGCATGTTCTACGTTAACAACCGCTGGCTTGGCGGTATGCTCACAAACTTCTCTACTATCAAAAAATCACTCCAGAGACTTAAGAAAATCGAAAAGATGGAAATCGATGGAACTTTTGATAACCTTACAAAGAAAGAAGTTTCTGGTCTTCTCAAAGAAAAAGCAAAACTTACAAAGAACCTCGGTGGTATCAAAGAAATGAAGGAACTCCCAGGAGTTATCTTCGTAATCGATACACACAAGGAACAGATTGCTGTAGCAGAAGCTCACCGCATGGGTATCCCTATCGTTGCAGTTGTTGATACAAACTGTAACCCTGAAGGAATCGATTACCCTATCCCTGGTAACGACGATGCTATCCGCGCAATCACATTGTTCACTTCTATCATTGCTAACGCAGTTGTAGAAGCTAACAACGAAGAAGGTCTTAAAATTATTGAAACTCTCAACGATGATGAAGAAATCGTTACAGATGCTTCAACTAAAAAAGACGATGAAGAAATTGATGATTACAGCAACTACACTCCAACTGAACCAAAAGAAGAAGATGTAGAAGATGATTCATCTGACGATGATGACCTTGCTGCAAAATTTGACAAATAACTTTAAGGAGGCGTGATAAAAAGTACTTCCCTGTACTTTTTATCACGGGCAGATTTTGCCGCTGGCAAAACTGCGATATCGTGCCTCCTGCACGACCGCTAACGCGGAGTTTATAAGGAGAAAAACAATGGCATTCACAGCTGCTGATGTAAAAGCATTGCGCGAATCTACCGGCGCAGGTATGTTGGATTGTAAAAAAGCACTCCAGGATGCTAACGGTAACCTTGCCGAAGCAGAAAAAATCCTTAAAGAAAAAGGTCTCGCTGCAATGGCAAAACGTTCTGACCGCGCTACCGGCGAAGGTCGTATCGTAATCAAACAGGACGGCAATAAAGTTGCTATGGTTGAAGTTACCTGCGAAACTGACTTCGTTGCAAACAACGCAGACTTCCAGGCCACAGCAGAAAAAGCCGCTGACATTACTCTTGCTAACGGAAAGAGCGAAATCACTGACGAGCACAAAGCTCTCATCGACGAAATCGCAATCAAATTCCGCGAAAACATGGCTGTACGCCGCGCTGCATTTGTAGAAGTTGGCGCAAACGCATCTGTAGGAACTTATGTTCACTCAGACAACAAAACTGGTGCTATCGTAGTTGTAGACGGTTCTACTGCTGACGATGTTAAAGTATTTGCAAAAGACTGCTGTCTGCACCTCGCTGCATTTACTCCAGCTTACATCAAAAAAGAAGACGTTCCACAGAGCTACATCGACGAACAGAAAGAAATCTTCTCTGCTCAGATGGCTGCTGACGAAAAAATGGCTAACAAGCCACAGAACGTTAAAGACGGAATTCTTAACGGCAAAATCAACAAGCTTCTTGCTGAAAACTGCTTCGTAGATCAGGCATTCGTAAAGGATGACAAATTTACAGTTGCTAAAAAGCTCGAAGAAGTTGGTAAAGCTGTAGGTGCAAAACTTTCTTTCTCTAAGATCGAACTTTTTGTACTTGGTAAATAATTCTTACCTGATAATAAAGCGGTTGCTCTTACAGCAGCCGCTTTTAGTTTTTTTATAAAATTTGGAGATATAAAGTATGGCATTTGATGCAAAACCAAAAATGGAAAAAACCCTCGAAGCACTCAAAAACGAAATGAATTCAATCCGCACAGGACGAGCAAGTGCTTCTATCTTTGACAGAGTTCGTGTTGACTATTACGGAAACAAATCACCGCTCAACCAGGTAGCAACTATTTCTATTCCAGAAGCACGTACAGTTGTTATATCTCCGTTTGATAAATCACTTATTACAGAAATTGAAAAAGCAATCCTCGTTGCTGACCTCGGACTTAACCCGTCAAACGATGGTAAAGTAATCCGCATTTCCATTCCTGCCCTCACAGCTGACCGCCGCAAGGAACTTGTTAAGCAGGCTAAGTCAATGGCAGAAAACTACAAGACAACAATCCGCAACATCCGCCGCGATGGTAACGATGAACTTAAAAAACAGCAGAAAGCAGGTGAAATTACTGAAGACCAGCTCAAAAAAGAAACAGACGATCTCCAGAAATTGACCGACAAATATACAGCAGACATCCAGGCAGTCTGCGATGCAAAAGAGAAAGAAATCTTAGCATAATGACTGTTGAAGAATTAAAAAACGGCCCGCTTCCACAACATGTTGCAGTAATCATGGACGGAAACGGCCGTTGGGCAAAAAACCAGGGATTAGCTCGCACAAACGGACACAAAGAAGGTCTCAATGCCGCCAAGCGTATTGTCGCCTGTGCAGCAGCCCTCGGTATCAAATACATTACCCTTTACACATTCAGTACAGAAAACTGGAAGCGCGCCCAGGAAGAAGTCGGCTATTTGATGTCACTTATCCGCAATCATCTCCGTGCAGAATTTGAATTTTACAAAAAGAACGGTATCAGAATCGACCATATCGGAGATCTGGAAGGGCTTCCTAAAGATGTCCAGAAAGAAATATTAAACGCAAAAGAAGATACAAAAGATTTTACCGGCACTACCTGTGTCCTTGCAATCAACTATGGCGGACGTGATGAACTTGTACGCGCCTTCAAAAAAATTGCAAATTCTACAGAAAGTGATAAAATTACAGAAGAACTTATTACAAAAAATTTAGACGGTGACAACCTTCCGGATGTAGATCTTATGATCAGAACCGGCGGCGAACAGCGTCTCAGCAACTTTTTACTCTGGCAGTGTGCATATGCAGAATTCGTTTTTACACCGACACTCTGGCCTGATTATAAGGAAGACGAATTTATGCAGGATATATATGAATTTCAAAAACGTAACAGAAGGTTCGGTTCTGTACCGGACAAGGAATGAGGTTGTTTATGAGCAGTAAAGTCATTTCCAGACTGATGGTATTTTTTGTAGGTCTTCCTGCAGTTATATGCCTGGTCTGGTTTAATCAAATGAATCATCTTGCATTACACGTAGTCGTAACACTTCTGGCAGTTGCTGCCGCAGATGAACTGTTCAATATGTTCCGCCACAATTTTAAGACACAGAACCGTGTTCTTGTGGATATCTGTTCAGGACTTGTTCCTCTTTCTACCCTGCTCTGTGCAGTTTTTGGCTGGCCTGTAATTATCACAGTTTATGTTTTTGTATGTGCAGTTCTGCTGTGCTATTCAATCGAAGTTGTAAGTGCAAAGACATTTGAAGATTCAAACAGCCACCTGATTACTTCAACTACAATTATTTTTTACTGCGGATTTTTGTTCTCATTCCTTTCCAGAATGACTTTTTTTGAACACTCACAGCAGCTTTTGATTCTCTTCCTCGTAATGGTATTTTTCTGTGATTCATTTGCATGGCTCTTCGGAAACCTTTTAGGAAAGAACAACAAGGGCTTTATCAAGGCAAGTCCAAACAAAAGTATCGCAGGTTTTATCGGCGGTTTCTTTGGTTCAGTGCTTGCAGGCGTTCTTGCCTATAAAATCTGGCCGCAGATTTTTACGGGCCCAGTTTATAAAATCATAATTCTCGGTGTACTTACCGCCTTTACATCTATTGTCGGAGACCTGGTTGAATCTGTATTCAAGCGCTCTTCTGAATGCAAGGACTCAGGAACCCTGATTCCTGGACGCGGCGGAGTTCTGGATTCAATCGACAGCATTGTATTCTCTGCACCAGTATTCTATCTGACAGTTACACGCCTTTACGCTTTATAATAAGGTTCAAAATGAATAATAATTCAACAAAAAGAGTTCTCGTACTTGGAGCAACCGGTTCTATCGGTAAAAGCACCATAGACATTTTACGAAATCAAAAAGACAGATTTTCCTGCGCAGGCATTACGGCCAATAAAAACAAGGATGAACTTGATTCACTTGCCAGGGAATTCAACTGTCCTTCCTGCTTAACCTCAGCAGAAGGCACTGACGGCATTAAAAAACTCATCGATAACACAAAACCTGACATCGTCGTAAACGGAATCGCCGGAAGTGCGGGACTTGTTCCGACAATGCTCGTACTCCAGAGCGGAATCGACCTTGCTCTTGCAAACAAAGAATCTGTCGTAATGGCAGGACCTTTAATCTTTGATCTTGCACGCAAAAATAACTGTTCAATTATTCCTGTGGACAGTGAACACTCGGCAATCTTTACCCTTCTGAATCAGTGCGGCGGACCAGAAAACGTTGACCGCCTGATGATTACTGCAAGCGGAGGCCCCTTCAGAACATGGCCTTCGGACAAAATCAAGGACGCAACCTTACAGGACGCGCTCAAACACCCGACCTGGGATATGGGCGTAAAAATCACTGTAGACAGCGCTACAATGGGAAACAAAGGCCTTGAAGTAATTGAAGCCAGGCGATTATTCAGCTTTGATACAAAAAACATCCAGGTTGTTGTACATCCTCAGAGTATTGTTCACTCACTTGTACGCACAAAAGATGGAATTGTTTACGGACAGCTAAGCCATCCGGACATGAAGCATCCGATTATTCAGGCACTTGACTGGCCAAAAATCAGCACAAACTTTATGAAGCCGTTTGATTTGACAGACACTGCTGACGGAAGCATGACTTTAACCTTTGAAAAACCGCGTATGGATGACTTTCCGCTTCTGGGACTTGCTTTTGAAGCGGCAAAAAATGACGGTTCAAGCCCGATTACCTTTAACGCATCAAACGAAGTTGCAGTCGCTGCCTTTATCGAAGGAAATATCAGATTTTCAGGCATTGCAGACATCGTTACTCACGTTATGCAAAAGTCAAAAACTCAGGCAGTCACCTGCGTTGAAGATATTTTTGAATGCGACAGAGAAGCGCGTGCGCTTGCAGCGGAGTACCTTAAAAAATGACAATAATCTACGGACTTATAATTCTCGCAGTTATTGTAACGATTCACGAATTGGGCCACTTTTTTGCGTCAAAGGCATGCGGTGTAAAAGTAGAAGCATTCAGCGTGGGAATGGGCCCTGTTCTTCTGCATAAAACCATCAGAGGAGTTGACTGGAGGCTTTCTCTCCTTCCCTTAGGCGGTTACTGCGCAATGAAGGGCGAAAACGACTACCAGAAAGCGTACGAAGAAGGCGTTGATTTTGTTTCAGGCGATAAGGACAGCATGTACGGCTGCCACCCGCTCAAACGCGTAATCATCGCTTTTGCGGGACCTTTTGCAAATTATCTGCTCACAGTTTTCTGCTTTTTTATAATTGGTCTTGTAGGATATTTTTATTATTCACCTTCTGCAAAAATTCAACTTGCAGACGAAGTCTATCCCGAAATCCATTCTGCTGCCAGAGATGCAGGAATTTTGACGGGCGACACAATCATCGCAATTAACGGAACAAAAATTGATGACTTTGCAGCCTTATACTCAGAAATTGCAATGAACCCGGACAAAGATCTTGAGATTACGGTTGAACGCGACGGCAGGGAACTTACATTTACCGCCCGCACGGATCTGGATAAAGAAACAGGTGCCGGAAAACTCGGTGTAATGAGCCTTCCGGACACTTACGCTCTGCACGAAAGCAGGCGTTACGGCTTTTTCGGTTCAATCGGATACGGGTTTACAGAAACTGCAAAAATGATTAACGCCACATTCACGGGAATTGCATCTTTGTTCAAGGGGGTAAAGGTTACAAAAGCAGTCAGCGGACCTGCCAGAATAACAACGATGCTCGGGGAGACTGTAAAATCAGGCTTTAAGGATGGATTGCGTAACGGTTTGTGCTCTGTTTTAAACTTTGTTGCAGTTATCAGTATTTCTCTTTTTTTGATGAACCTGCTTCCGATTCCGATTCTGGACGGAGGGCTGATTATATTTTCTTTTATTGAACTTATAACCAGAAAACATATTTCACCAAAAGTCCGATATGTTGTACAATACATTGGACTTGCCGTTATCGCTTTTTTATTCTGTCTTGCGATGGTCGGCGACTTTAACTACTTTATGGGGTTATTTAATGCAAAAAAGTAAAATTGTTTCAGCTTTTCTTTTAACTTTGTCTTTTGGAGCTTTTGCCCAGTCACATATTTCTACCCAGTCGCACCAGTCAACTGTAACTGACCTTGCAGTCCTTGACGGAGTTGTCGGCGAAGAAAACACCGTATTCAGTGCAGGCCGTGATGGTTTTGTTGTAAAATGGACCGAAGACGGCCTTGGAGAACACTATCAGCTTAGCGATGTGTCAGTTCAGCTCATTGCACGCAGCCCGAACGGAAGCGATATCGCAGTTTACACGACGGACGGTGCTTCCAATAACATGGTAAGCGTGTGGAATTTTAAAACCTTGAGCCGTAAATGCGCCTATACCTTCAGCGATCCGATTACTTACCTTACATATTCTGCAAAGGGAACTTATGTAATCTGCGGAACCGCATCAGTTAAAGGAACATATTTTTTAAATACCCACAACAACCAGATTACTTCAAAAAAATTAAAGGAATCTACAGGCGCCGTAAGCATGATTACAACTTCTGACAGCGAAAACACAGTAGTTGTATATTCACCGGTGGGTTCACTGACTTATTACAACCTGCGCACGGGAGCAAAAAAGGCAAAATTCTACGCAGAAAACAATCTTTCAAAGCCTGTTCTTTTTAACAACTCGGTATTTTTAGCAGGTTTTAAGGACGGACAGATTTATATAATTCAGGCGACTACAGGTAACAATATTGCCAAATTCAACGTAAACTCTGACCATCCGATCTTTGTAAGTTCAAATAAAGACAAGAATCTTTATTACATTGTAAACGAAAGTAAACAGTTCAAGCTGTATATGATACAGAACGACAGAAACAAAAACGTAATTGCACCACAGCTGATCCGTACATTTACCGGTCTCAAGCAGGGCGAACAGATTGTCAGCGCATCTTTGTCAGGGCAGACAGTTTTTGCAGGCACAAACTTAGGAAATATTTACAAGTTTGACAATGCGGTTGCTGAACGTGTAGATACCCTTCTCGCCCTTTCTGACAATATGTATGACCGCATTTACGACATGAGCGTCGTTGGCGAAGATTTTTACTTTCTTACTCCGGACGCAATCTTCCTTTCGTCTTACGACAAGGGAATCGTTGATAAAAAAGGCTATAATCCGGGCAACCATACAAACCTGATTACTTACGGTCAGGACGTAATTTTATGGACAAGGGATTCCAAAAAGGCTGTTCAGCTGATGTCGATTGCAGACGGTAAAACAACTTCTCTCTTTACACCGGAAGGAAACTTAAGTTCATTAAAGCTGTACGGCGACAATCTGATTGCAATTGAAGGAAACACAACTGTAAACCGTTACGATATTAAAAACAATAAAAAAGAAGAACTTTATCTCGGCTCAGGAATCCAGGACGCGATTTTGTACAATGAAAGCGACCTGTATGTTGCAAAAACTTCTGCAACAAATCCTGCCGCACCATTGATTTATGTAAATACCCGAACAAAGGAAACCGTTCCGCTTTCAATTTCCGGAAGCGTTGCATATTCACTTACAATAGATCCAAACGTAGAAAACGCTGTCATCTACGGAATTCTTGTAAGCCCTAAAAAGACCTGCGTATTCTCTTACAGCCCTTCTTCCAGAACACACAGAACCTTCCTGGACGAAGCCGGCGAAGACGGAGACGCATTCAACTATCTTTCTTATCCTGTTTTGTACACAAACATCGGTAAAAACCGTGTACGCTCATACAATCTGATGGGTAAACGCAATTTTGAATACAAACGCAGTGCTTCAATGCCGCTTAAGATTGCAAAAAATAATACCCGCCTGGTTGTATTGAACCGAGACGGGTCTATCAGCTGGTATAATCCTGATATGAACGGTGTTCTGGCCGACTGGTATTTAACAACCGACGGCCAGTGGTTTGAGTTCTGATGTTGAAAGCTCCATCCCTGGAGCTTTCAACATCGACAGTAGCAAAGCTACTGTCATCAATCAGTTTTGGGTGCACGTCCTGTGCACTTCCATCATAAAAACTACATATCGATTCCGCAGCCGCGCTTCAGGGCTTCTTTATACACTTCTTCGTAGTGGCGGCAGCTGTTTTTCCATGTAAAATCCTGCTCCATGGCACGCTTCTGCATTGCCTTGATATCGTCCTTTCTGTTGTAGTATGCCCACACTGCCCAGCCGACTGTATCGTAAACGGCGCCCGGTGTAAGGTTGTCAAACATAAAGCCTGTTCCTTCGCCTGTTTCCTGGTTGTAGTTGATTACAGTGTCTGCAAGACCGCCGGTGCG
>JAEENG010000179.1 GCA_016283615.1 Treponema sp. | reverse complement strand
AAACATCTGTTGAACGTAACTCTTCCATACTTACTGCCTAAACCGAAATTCCAACCGCTTCCCTGATAGCATCCGTCAAAGTTTTTTTGCCTTCCAGATGCCCGCTCAACGGCGGAATTTCTACAATGAGCGGATATTTTGCAGCCTTTTGCCAGGCAAGAACTTCATCTTCAATCATGACAGAAACATCTTCGGACAAAATCAAAACCTTGGGTTTGCTGTCCAGAGGGAGCACGTTGTGCAGCACGCTGTGCAGAGCACCGCCTTCACTGTCCGCACTGTCCCTTCCGGTAATGCGGTTAAAGGCCTGGAGAGCTTCTTTTCTGTTTACAGCCACCGAGCCTTCAACACCAACAAGCCTGAAGGCCAGAACAAGTTCACGGCTGGCAATTACAAAATATTCCATCGAATTCCAAAACTGACTTAGAGGATAATGATCAAAAGTGCAACCAAAAATCCCCACAAACAAATACCTTCAGCAAGACCTACGAAAGGAAGAGCCTTACCTGAAAGTTCTGCATTTTCGCTCATTGCACCCATGGCAGCGGCACCGATTTTACCAACGGCAAGACCACCGGCAAGACAAGCGATACCAACAGCAAGACCTGCGGCAATGTATTTTACGCCGGAAGCATTTGATTCCTGTGGAGCAGCCTGTTCAACAGCAGTTTCTGCAGCAGGAGCAGCAGAGGCTTCCTGTGCACTGAGGGATGCAAGTCCAAATACGAGCAATGACAACAAAGCAAAAATAATTTTTTTATTCATAAAAATCACCTCTTAATGTTTTTTAGTTTATTTATATTCAAAAGCGAAAGGAACAAATTCGCGTCCCGTTTCGTTAAAGAATTTAGAGAAAAATTCATAATACTGCAAGCGTATTACCTGAATTGCAACAATCATTCCTTCAAGCACGACAACAATCGCGTTACCGGCAATCAGGATTAAAACCTTTGCGGCATCCGGCGCTATCGAAGTCATTTTTGCAATGATAAAGCCAAGTACAGCGTGAGCCAGGGCAAAAGCACCGACACGCACAAAACTGATTGAATTGGACAGGTATGTAGAAATTACTTCAATCAATTCAACCACTCCGCCGATAAGGCATGAACCAAGTCCGTTTTCGAGCACGGGTCTCTCACCGTCAAAAAGGCGTTCAAAAGGCTCGCCGAAGGCAGCAAAGAACATTGTAACGCCGATGATAATCCAGTCTCTGAGGCATGGCTCATGATGCAGGAAGGCAATCGAAAGCACAAAGAAAACCACATACCAGAAAAAGAGGGCTCCGCTCAGGCCGGTTTTGCCAAAGAGCGCACTGCCGATTTTTTTGCGGTTGATGTTGTTTACAAAGTTAATGATAAGGCCGATGGAGTTGATTACAAAACCAACCGCCATTGTAAAGCCAAAAATACCAAAGATAATTCCAATTGCGTTGTCAGAATCCCAGAACTTCATTTCGAGAATCGGAGAACGGCTCTGTCCAAAGAGGCCGGTAATCCACATGCTAAATCCGTCCAGAAGACCTTCAGTCGCAAAAAACTCGCCCGTCAGGACACCCATAATCATACTTGAACAGCCTATGCACATAAAAATCGGGGCAAACTTGTTCCAGCCGCCGGCTTTTATAAGGTTGAACTGCATGAGGATTCCGGCGAGCAGGAATACAAGGCCCTGACCCGCATCGCCAAACATAATTCCAAAAAGCAGGGTAAAGAAGAATGCGACAAAAGGTGTGGGGTCAATGGAACCGTAAGTCGGACTTCCGTAACTGAAAATCATTCGTTCAAATGCACCGACAATTTTTCCGTGATGAAGTTTTACAGGAACCTTTTCGCGGCCGTTACGAACCGAAGGAACTTCGTCCGGGTCAAATACCCTGATTGCAACGCGTCCTTCAGAAATGCGGTCCACATCGGTCATCATCTGGTGGCATGAGTTTTCCGGAATCCAGCCTGTCAGGCGGTAAACAAGTTCCGTTGACTCAAGGCTGTTTTCCATTGCCTTAATCTGGGCAGCCAAACTGAATGAACCCAGCAGATGCTGCAAAAGCTGGATATGTGTCTGGGCAAGATTGTGTTTTTCTTCTTCAAGGCGGTCAAAAGCCTTCTGGCAGCGCTCTTTTTCTTTAACGAGTCCTTCAAGAACATCATCAGGAACGCCTTTAAAATCTTCAGGGATATCCAGGGAAACAAAGCCGAATTCATTAAGGGTTGTATCAAGGGAAAAGCGGCCTTTTTTGGAAGTAGCCGCCATGATGTGGGACTTGTCCTGACCGAGTGGGATAATTACCGCCCTTCCGCCCGCACTGAATACAAGGTCATCAAAAACCGCAGGATCAATTTTACCGATGCGGATTGTCAGAAAAGACAGATGGTCAATTTCGTTATAAGGAATTTTTAAATTTTCGAACGAACGGGTTTCTTTTTCAGTTTCGCAGATGCGGTTAAGCTCGTCTTTTGCCTGCATTTCGCGCTTTTTAAGGTCGTCAACGAGTGCAAGAAAGTCCTCCGCATCTTTTGTGTCACTTTCAGAAGCCCTTGTCTGCTCTTTTAAATAAGCCGAATCAATGTCGGCGATATTCAGGAAACTTCTTGCATCTTTTAATTTTGCAAAAATTTCTGCCGGTGGATTTTGGGAAGAGTTTGAAGTATCAAATTTCTGCTGGAATTGAAAATTTCCGTTTTTGCCCAGAAATTCAATTACAGTATCGATATCTTCTTTTAGCACCATAAGTTCAACAAGGCGCATTGGTGCAGTTCTGGCCATTAATTCCTCCTGTTCTGCTCATTATTGGGCAGAGCCGTCCAGGCGCAAACTCTCAGTTACACAGCGGATAAGATCAAGTTCGTCCTGTTTTATTTTAAAATAGCATATCAATTCAACAACGGTAAAAGAATGCTGATGAAAAACCGAAAACAGTTTTTTGGAAAGTTCGTTTTTAAAAGCATTTTCTACCCAGCGCGGATCAACTTCCCAGAGGACGCCGTCCGTGTTTGGATTCAACATTTTTACATACTTCCAGTTTTTCCATTCTTCATAATTGGAAAAATCCCTGGAAAGCATTTTGAGCGCAGGCCCCGCAAGCACATCTTTTGACCCCTTTGATTTATCATCAAAAAAAAGATGCTCCCGAATTTCTTCTTCGCTCATTTTATAATAAACCCTGAGGCGCATTGCCCAGATTATATTGTCAAAGACAAATTCTTTTTCAAAGAGTTTAACAGCACTCTCCCCTACAGCTCCGCCGATTTTTTTAGCACAGGCCCAGATTGAATTCATATACTGGCTGTCCAGGCGGCTGTCCAGGCTCTGCTGTTCGCCGATTTCAGGTATTTTATTATACCATGACAGGCAGGAATTTTCTGTAATAGATGCAATATCAGGCCATTTTGAATAGTTGAGCATTGAATAATGACCGATATCCGCAAGAAGCGGCTCCTCTTCTTCATGCATACAGAGGGCGCCCGCAATTTCCTTGAGGTTTTCGTAATCGTAAAAACGCAGAAGTTCAACAAGAATCCGGTCGGGGTTTTCAAAAGTGTCGAGAAGTTCAACAAACTCGTCCAGAAAACGCTTTTCCGCCTCAGTTTCTATCATGCCTGCAAGAATTGATTCGGGCACGACAGGAACTTCCCTGGCAAAGAGAAGACCATAGAGTTCTGCGAGAGATTTTACGGAGAGGATTTTCTGGGAGTTTGAACCCGTGTAGACTTTGGAAAGAAGTCCGCAGACTTTTGAATATATGTAATCGCGCGCGCTGGAATTATCCATTTAAACCTTAGCAAACTCCTTTAAAATGGATTTTACCTGGGTATCAAATGTTTTTTTATTTACAACAGTGGAATTGATTGAATCTTTATATTTCTGGATCTGTTCATCGGCGTCAGCCTGGATTTTATTGCAGTCGTCGGCAAACTGTCGCGAAAGGTTTTCTGTTTCTTTATTGTAACGTTCGATGTACTGGGATTCGGCCTTTGCTTTGGCGGCAGTAATAATCTCACCTGCCTCCTGGTCAGCTTTTTGAACCACACCGGCCGCAAGGGATTCAATTTGAATCAGATGATCGATTATCTTTGATTCGCCGTCAGTCATAGACTCCTCCCAGAAAAGTTATTATACATCTTCTTCAGAGTGTACAAGTAAATTATAAACATCGCGCTTTGTCCTGCAAGACAAAAAGTCGTCTACAATCCCATCTTTTTGCAGAATTAAAGCCAGAGATTTTAGAATTTGGACGTGTTTTTCAGTCTGATTTTCCCCGGCAAGCATCATAAAGACAAGATACACTGGAGCTTTGTCCAGAGAGTCATAATCGATACCGCGGTGACTGATTCCGATAACACCAACGGTACCTTTTACAGACTTAACCTGAGCGTGGGGAATTGCGACAGAATGCATGATTCCTGTGGTCATTTTTGACTCACGCTCATTTAAAGCAAAAACGGCTTCGGCACGGTCAAATTCCGGATGAACAGAATGAGCGGCTTCCACCATTTCTTCAAAGAGTTCGTCTTTCTCAGAACTTTCAAGTTCAACAATAATTGTTTCTTCTAAAAATACCTGATCAAGAACCATATATTGATTTAATTATTCAGCTTTTGTTTCAGCGCTTTCTTTCCACCAGTCAGAAGACTTATCTTCTTTCTGAGCTTCTTCTACAGCTTCTTCAACAACTTTACCCTGTTCCTGAGCAGCGTTGAGAACTTCTGCTTCTGAAACAGCATTTTTAGTAGGAAGAACTTTTGCAAGACAAAGAGTTACAACAAAGAAAAGAATTGCTAATACTACAGTAGCTTTAGTCAGTACAGATGCCTGGTGTGAACCGAATGCAGCAGAGTTTCCGCCGCTCAAAAGACCACCCATACCACTGTTATCTTCGTCCTGAACGAGAACGAGGAGTACGAGAAGTACACAGATAATAATAAATGCTACCAAAAGAACAACTTTCATTTTATATTCTCCAGAAAGGCGCCAAAAATGAAGCCTTAGAAATTATTTATAGTTCTAGTATTTTACAGGAAAAAGGCCTCAAAGGTCAATCAGCCGTTACAGATTGGAACAAAGGTTTCGGCCTTTAATGAAGCGCCGCCAATCAGACCGCCGTCAACATCAGGCTGGGCCAGAAGCTCCTTGTAATTTTTTACGTTCATGGAACCGCCGTATTGAATTATGATTTTGTCCGCAGCATCCTGGTCATACATTTTTGCAATAACCTTACGCGCATAGGCATGAATCTGCTGAGCGTCGTCAGGAGTTGCAGTTTTACCGGTACCGATAGCCCAGACAGGTTCGTAGGCAATTGTTACGCGTTCGAGCTGTTCCTTCGGAACACCCATCAGCGCTGAATTCAACTGGCGTTCGCAGACTTTTTCTGCACGTCCAACTTCCCTCTGGGCAAGAAGTTCGCCGATGCAGATAATTACATCAAGTCCCGCAGCAAGTGCGCGGAGAACCTTCATATTGATTAATTCGTCACATTCACCAAATTCATAACGGCGTTCCGAGTGACCAAGAATTACTGTCTGAACACCAAGGTCTTTGAGCATTGAAGCAGATACTTCGCCTGTGTGGGCACCGTTGTCAGTTGCAGCCATATTCTGAGCGCCGAGAATTACGTTTGAACCTTTAACCACCTGTGCGACAGCATCAAGATAAACGAAAGGCGGAGCAACCATAACCTTGTTCTTGCAGCCTCTCAAATCCTTGACAAGCTGTTCAACAAGGGCAACAGCGCTCTGTTTATCCATGTTCATTTTCCAGTTGCCGGCAACATAAGTAGTGCGCATAAAATCCTCCAATAAAAAGCAGCATACGGGTTTTCGGTTTTCGAAAACCCGTGTTTTTCGTAACTATTTTGTAGCCAGTATAGCAATACCAGGGAGTGTTTTGCCTTCGAGGAATTCGAGGGATGCGCCGCCGCCTGTTGATACGTGGCTCATTTTGTCTGCCAGGTTGAATTTGTTTACGGCTGCTACTGAGTCACCGCCGCCTACTACTGTCATGGCTCCGCGGCCTGTTGCTTCTGCTACGAGCTGAGCAACAGTTGCAGTTCCTTTTGCAAATGCATCAAATTCAAATACTCCGACAGGTCCGTTCCATACAACTGATTTTGCTGTAGAAAGAACTTCCTTGTAGAGTTCAATTGTTTTTGGACCAACATCCATTGCCATAAGATCATCAGGAATATCTGTTCCGCTGATTGCTACCGGAGCAGCATCTGCACTGAATTCAGCAGCACCTACGTGGTCAACAGGAAGAACGATTTTTACGTTCTTTGCCTTTGCGTCAGCGAGCAGTTTTTTTGCTGTGTCGATAAAGTCATCTTCAACAAGGGATTTACCAACTTTATAGCCCTGTGCCTTGAGGAATGTGTAAGCCATACCGCCGCCGATTACAAGTGCGCTTGCGTTTTTGAGCAAAGATTCAAGAACGGCAATCTTTGAAGAAACTTTTGCACCGCCGATAATTGCAACCTGCGGTTTTGGAGGATTTTCTACCATCGGCTGAATGTATTTAACTTCGTTTTCCATCTGGAAGCCGCCAACCGGTTCGCTCTTC
>JAEENG010000178.1 GCA_016283615.1 Treponema sp. | reverse complement strand
TGCTTCTTTTGAAAATCCTTTGCCGTTGTCGCGGATATAAAGCGTGGTTTTGCGGCCTGCTTTCTGGCAGCCCATGGTAATTATAAGGTTATCTGCGCCTGAGTGCTTTATGGAGTTTTCAAGTGCGATGCTGAAAATCTGGTGCAGCAGATTTCTGTCAGTCTTAATGACAGATTTTTCCGGCAGCGGTGCAATTTTTATCAGGATGTCTTTTCCGTTTTCCGCCTTTCTTCCGCTCATTTCCTCTTTGATTTCCTCAAAAAAATCCTGCACGATGATTTGTTCTTTTTTTGGCTTCGTGAGGCGGTTTTCCAGGCGTGTAAGTTCCAATAGATTCAGTATGATTCCTGTCATCTTCCCGCTTTCCTTTAAAATCATCTCCAGGGATTCGTCAAAACGCCCTTCATCTTTTTCGAGAAGTTTCTTTCCGTGGCGGCGGAGCAAATCGGCATGGCCAGAAATTACTGCGACCGGCGTTTTTAGTTCGTGGCTCACATTCGCGATGAATTCTTTTTGTGTGTCGTATTTTTTTTCAAGACGAAGAAAATAAAATGCGAGCGCGCAAAATAAAATCAGAATGAGCGGAATTAGGATTTTTAAAATTGAGCGTGGAATGAGTGCAAGAAGTTTTTGAGGAAGTTTCTTTTCTGTGGGAACGGAGACTTGAATGCATACTATTTTTCCGTCGAAAAGCTCGTAATTCCTGCACAGATACAAAATCTCAATTTTTTTTTCGGTGTCTTTTGGGTTTTTGTCAGCATTTTTGCCAGCATTTATGCTAGAATACCGCTGAATGCCTTTTGCAAGCGGCAACAGTGGAAGAAAATCCCTGTTTGCTGCGAGGATTTTTTTTGATTTTAGCGCGTAAATTACAAAATCAACATCTTTTTGGCTTGTCTGCAGGTTTGAAAAATTTCCGTCATTTATTTGGGCAAAAAGTTCCGCCGTCGTTCCTTCCAGTTTTTTTGCCTGCGTGTCGCGCAAAGAAATTCGCATCAGAAAAAACAAATTCATAAACAGAATGAGGAAAACAAACGTAAGCATAAAAGACTGTTTCATCGCTTTTTTCATTTTTATTTCCTAATTTACGCTCTGTTTTTCCATTTTAAATCCAACACCCCGAACAGTAGCGATGTATTCAAAGTCTGAATGTTCACGGATTTTTTTTCGGAGCAGGCTGATAAAAATGTCGAGATTGTTGGGATTTGTCGCGTGATTTTCGCCCCACACTTTGTCAACAAGCTTGTCGCGTTCAATTACAGAGCCGATATTTTCCATAAAAAAGTTCAGAAGAAGATATTCCGTCTTCGAAAGCTCGATTTTTGCATTTTTGACGAACACTTCCATCGAATTTTGCTTCAACAAAAGCTCTCCGTTTCGTTTTTCGCCACTTTCAGGCAGAGCTCCGCCATTTTTCATCGATTCGGAAAGCGTTTTGATTTTTTCTGTCCGCCTCAAAACCGCCTGGATTCTTGCAAGCAGTTCTTCGATTTTAAACGGTTTTGTGATGTAGTCGTCGGAACCAAGATTCAATCCGGTAACTTTGTCGTCAGTTTCGTCCCGGGCGGTCACCAGAATTACCGGCGTTTCCCCGTCATGTTTCCTGATCCGACGGAGCACCTCAAGCCCGCTCAATTCCGGCAGCATTATGTCCAGAAGCACAAGATCGGGCTTTTCTTTTTCAAACACTTCAAGGGCACTTCTTCCGTCCATAGCGACACAGGTTTTATAATCTTCAAGTTCCAGTTCGCTTTTTACAAAAGAGACTATTCCTTCGTTGTCTTCTACTATCAGGATTTTAGGCATAGGCCATTATAGCACGGATTTTGAACCGTCGTGCGGAAAAATCATAGATTTTCCCGAGACTCGCTCAAAACTCACCTCGTGAGTTTTGTCCCTTCGGGTCGCTCCCTATACATTTTTTTATAGAAATCTTATAGAAAAGTCTCATGCACTTTATGCGGGCGGAGGATTATGATTTTATTGAAATAAGGGCGCAACCCTACGCCGCAAGCGGCTCCGGGTCGGGCTTTCCGCACTGCCGCTGCCGCTCCATACCGCTTTGCGGTACGCCTCTGGCGGTGCTTCTATCCCTTGCGCTTTTTAAGGAGGTATTTTTATGAAAAAACTTCTATTATCTTTTACAGCACTTACCTTGCTGAACTTTTTTACAGGCACAAACCCAGCCTTTGCAGAAACCAGATATAGCACAAATCCCGACGAATGCGTGGACGGTGTCTGCTTTGTTCCCCAGTATGCTGATAACGGCCGGGAAAACTACGCGATTGTCTCGCCGGTCGGCTACCACGACGTACCGATGATAACTCAGGCAAAAAGACCTGACACCCTCAAGGGAAAGACGATTGCGCTGGTGGGCGGCTCTTTCATGGCACCTACAACCCATGCAGAACTGAAAAAATGCATCGAAAAGGAATTTCCCACAGCAAAAATCTACATGTTCGATGATGTAGGTCAGGCCGGTCCTTATTCAGTTTTTGGTCAGACAGACAAGACAAAGGCCTTCCAGGAGCGCCTCAAGGAACTCAAGGTTGATGCCTTAATTGTCGGAAACTGCGGCTGCGGACTTTGTACCACAAAAGAATGCGGAGACTCCATCGCAGCCGAATACATAGGAATTCCCACTGTAACCGTTGCCGCTCCAACTTTCGTAGCTCAGGTTCATTCAACAGGCGTAAACCGCGGCGTTCCTGTATTGCGCACGGCAGAGTACCCGGGAGCCTTTGCCTCTCACTCAACGACTGAACTTAAGAAAAACGCGCGCGAAGTCCTCTGGCCCCAGATAAAGGAAGCCCTCACCACACAGATTACAGACAAAGAAATTTCAGCATACGCTCCGGGCGGAAAGCGCCCTGCCGACGAAATCATCTACTACGGCACATACGATGAAATCCAGGAATTCATGCAGATTAACGGCTGGACTGACGGCCTTCCCGTAGTTCCGCCCACAGATGAAAAGATTCAGGAGTATCTTAAATTCACCGGCTTTAAGGAAAGTGACGTCCTGGGCACTTTTGCCCTGGCCTACCGGGAATGCACCGTCTACACCGTGGCTGCAAACGCAGTAATGGCAGGAGTCCCGCCTGAATTCATGCCGGTCTGCATTGCCTTCGTACAGGGCATGAACGACGGCGAATGGAGAAAACCCCTTGCAAGCACCCACGGCTGGAGTCCTTTTGCCTTCCTTAACGGACCTCTTGCCCGCCAGCTTGGAATCGACAACCAGCAGGGCATGATCA
>JAEENG010000177.1 GCA_016283615.1 Treponema sp. | reverse complement strand
TTTTATTTAAAAATTCACCAAAATGCAATAAAATATTTTAATAGATACGTTTTGTGCGGAGGGCAAAAATTGAAATCCCCGATTAGAAAAATCTTTGCAGCAATTGCAATTACAGCTGCAATCACAGGCTGTAAAAGTAATGACACTTCACAGGAAGGCAAGGTTCTTAACATTGCCTGCTGGAACGAAGAATTTAAAACCCGTTTTACAGCTCACTTTGTTGCAAAAGGGCTGCTGCCGGAAGATATTAAAATCAACTGGATTATGACACCTAACGAAAACACTGTTTACCAGAGCAAACTGGACGAACTCCTGGTCCAACAGATGGACCTGCCGAACGATGACCGTCTGGACATTTTTCTGGTTGAAGCAGATTACGCCCTTAAATACGCAGATACACCCTACACTCTCGACGTAATCAGGGATATCGGACTTACAGAAGACGACTTAAAAAATCAGTATCCTTACACAAAGGAAATGATGACAGACAATGACGGAAGTCTCAAGGGAGTTTCATGGCAGGCATGTCCGGGCGGATTTATTTACCGCCGTTCAATTGCAAAAGATGTTTTTGGAACAGACGAACCGGAAGCAATTCAAAAACATTTAAAGAACTGGGTTCTCTTTGACAATTCGGCAGGACGCTGTAAGGAAAAAGGCTATTACATGCTTGCGGGCTATGACGATGCATTCCGTGTTTTCAGCGACAATGCAGAATGTCCGTTTGTAACGGACAACAAACTTACAATTCCTTCGACAATCATGGACTGGGTAAGCCAGACAAAAATCTACACGGAAAAAGGATATAACCACCGTTCAAACCTCTTTTCTGACGAAAGTGCCCGCGACGCAGGCAAAGACGGAAAAGTATTCGGTTACTTCGGCCCTGCCTGGTACATTGATTACTTTCTTGCACCGGCCTCGCTTCAGTTTCCTAAAGCTGAGAGGGCAATCGGAAACGGTTCTTACGGAGACTGGGCCTTCTGCGCCGGTCCTAAACCGTTCAACTGGGGCGGAACATGGATTTGTGCGGCAGCAGGAACCGACAATAAAAAGCTTATCCGCGAAATTATGTACACACTTACCTGCAAAAAAGACGTAATGGCCGCAATCGCAAAAGAAGCAGGTGACTTTACAAACAATGCGGAAGCCATGAAAGAAGTTGCCGAAAGCGATTACAAAAATCCTTTCCTCGGCGGACAGAACCACATCAAGGTATTTTTGAAAAACGCACAGGCCCTCAATAAAAAGCATGTATGCCCTTACGATCAGGGATTGTGCGAAAAACTCCAGGAAAGTTTTAGCCCCTTCTTCTCAGGCGATGTAACGGAAGATGAGGCATGGAACCACTTCTATGCTGAAGTTGAAGAAATGTATCCGAACCTGGAATATAAATCAAACAGATAAAAAGATTCCCGCGGCAGAGCGCGGGAATGACACGGAGTGTGAACTTCACACAGCGAGTTGTTGTTCTAACGGATTAACTCCAAACTTCGTATTTCAAATCTTTGATTCTTCCTAAATGCCGTTCATTATTTGTCACGAGAATCGCATTATTCTCAAGGGCCGAAGCACCAATAAAAATATCATCATCTTCAATAAGAGTTCCGGCATTTTTCAAATCAGAATAAATTTGTGCTGCAATATCAAGAGTTGAAGTTTTTAGTTCTACTATTCCAAGCGCTTTTGCAAAGCTTACAAAGCGATTTAATTTATTTGTGGAACCACTGGCAAGAAGCCCTCTTTTAATTTCATAATAAACAATGTTTGGGATAGATATTATGTGGTCATTACTTGCCAAATCACTAAGTTTTGAAAAGATTTCTTTATTTCCCTTCAGAAGATAGCTGACAATATTTGCATCCAAAAAATATGTCATACTTCCAGTTCCCCGAACTTGATTCCGGTATGAATGGCCTCATCTACAGCTTCTGACTCTTCTGAAGAAAGCATACCATATACAGAATTGATCGAATCAAGCTTTTGCTGAATACGCAGCTTTTTTGAGTCAGAATAACTGTTATCCAGAACACTAATAAAAACCCGCTGATTCGGCTTTAAATCTACAGGTTCTAGAGTTCTTACTGCAGTACCATCAAAATACCCTTCAATTGTCATGGTGCGCCTCCTTTTCGGAAATCAATATTATTATAGCGCAATTTTTGAAATACTGCATTAAGTTTTATACTTTTTGACTCTCTCAGCATAAAAAAAGATTCCCGCGGCAGAGCGCGGGAATGACACGCGGCTTCTGAACGCGGGAATGACATGCGCTTTCTAAGCGCAGTTATGACAGTACAGATTAGAGATCAGCCGGGAGTGTGATTCCGAGGGCTTTTTCTGTTTCTTCGTTTTTAGAGAAGTCACATTTTTCAAGATACTGGATTGGCATATCAGCTGGGTTTTTACCGTTCTTGAGGATGTCTACAGCCTGAGCTGCTGTCTGTTTTCCAAGTTCATAGTAGTTGATACCGTATGTACAGAGGGCACCAGACTTAACCATTCCGTCTTCACCTGCGATTGTAGGGATTTTAGCTTCGTTTGCAACCATTGCAACTGTAGCCATACCTGCAGCAAGCATGTTGTCTGTCGGGATGTAGATTGCATCAACTTTTCCTACGAGGCTCTGTGTAACCTGCTGGATTTCGTTTGAGTTGGAAACTGAAGCTTCAAGATATCCCAGACCTGCTTCTTTACATGCTTCTTTTGCGAGGTTGATCTGGAATACAGAGTTCTGTTCGCTTGAGCAGTACATAAGACCAACATTTTTTGCTTCCGGAAGGATTTTCTTGAGCAATTCGATCTGTGCCTTTACAGGAGTAAGGTCAGATGTACCAGAAACGTTTGTTTCCGGTTTTGCATTTGATTTTACGAGCTGTGCAGTCTGTGGGTCTGTTACAGCTGTAACAAGGATAGGAATGTCTTTTGTAAGGTTTGCAACAGCCTGTGCAGCCGGTGTTGCAATTGCAAGAATAAGGTCGTCTTTATCGTTAACGAGTTTGTTTGCGATTGTTACACAGTTTACCTGTTCGCCCTGAGCGTTGTTAAAGTCAACAGTGATGTTCTGACCGTCAACAAAACCCGCTTCTGCAAGACCGTCGATAAAACCTTTGCATGAAGCATCAAGAGCCGGGTGTTCAACAAGCTGAATTACACCGATTTTAAATACTTTGTCCGAAGAAGCCTTCTTCTTCTTTGAACAACCTGTAAGAGCAAGAGCAGCCATCAATACACATGCTGCAACAGCACTAATTTTTTTCATTTTTTAGTTCTCCTTTTTGTTCCTTTAGCCGACTTAAAGAAGTTCAATGGTACTAAAGGTAGATTATTCTATTATAAAATGAGAATGCGCTTGCGTCAAACAAAAAGTTGAACCTGTCCGTTTGTTGAATCAAAAATGCGTGCCTTAAAATCCTCAACTGCCGTTACTGCAATCCGGCCGCTTACAGTAATTACACTTCCAAAGTCTTCTGCCACTTCGTAAAGTGTGTAATTCTGCATGAGTTTTTTTAGAACCTGGTACTGCGCGTAACCGCATTTAAAAGAAAAACTGCTTTTATCGATTAATTCAACTAATTCAAGTTTGTCCAGCACCTGTTTTACGCTGTCCCCGTACGCGTGGACAAGACCGCCTGTTCCAAGCAGGGTGCCGCCAAACCAGCGTGTTACGGTTACAAGAATGTTTGTGACAGAGCGTCCCTTAAGCACGTCGAGCATGGGCCTTCCTGCAGTTCCGCCGGGCTCGCCGTCGTCGCTCATTCCCATCACTTCCGCATTTTTGCCCGAGATAAAGGCGTGGCAGACGTGTGTGGCATCAGAGTATTTATTTTTCTGGTCCTTGATTATTGAGCGCACTTCTGACTGGTTTTGAATTATAAAAACCTCTGATAAAAAGCGTGAGCCCTTGATTATCAATTCGGCGCTTGCAGGCGCGGCAGGAACAAACATATTAAACCGTTTCGTCGTAGAAAGTTGCTATCGCAAAGTAAGCCATGACGAGAGCCTTGTAAATATTCAATATATACAAAAAACCGAACAGAAAGTTTGCAATCGATTGAACTGCACTTTCTGTTTTTAATCCGAAATAAGTCGCTGCGGCAAAATAGAATGTAGCAAGAACAAGATGACGCGCACTTGCCTTTAGCACAAAACGGATTAAAAGAAAAATCTTTTTTCCTGTCTGCTTTGCGGCAATTCCTGCCGACCTGAATGTACCAAGCTGA
>JAEENG010000176.1 GCA_016283615.1 Treponema sp. | reverse complement strand
CTTACACACTCGACGAGTTTTCCCAGCGGAATACCGCGTCCATAGTCCCGGACCTTTACACGGTTATCCTGAATCTGAATATCGATTTTGTTACCAAAACCCACGATAAATTCATCAATTGAGTTGTCGATTACTTCCTTTAAGAGAACGTAAATACCGTCATTAGGGTTGGAACCGTCACCAAGGCGGCCGATATACATTCCTGAGCGCAGACGGATGTGTTCAAGGGCATCAAGATGCTTAATCTGAGAGTCGTCGTATGCGGCAAGTTTTTTGCCTTCTGATTTTAATGAAGGGTCAGCGGCCTTTGCGGCGGCAAGATTTTTTGCGGCCTGTTCGGCAGTTGTACCGCGCTTTACGGTCGCTGCAGAAGTTTCTTTTTTTGGAGCAGCCTTAGTCTTTGCGTTGTCCCACGCGCGGAAAGTTCCGTTTTCATCGATTCCGGCCACAGGCTTTTTTGCAGCAGTTTTCTTTGCAGGAGCCGCCGTTTTCTTTTCTGAAGCAGTCTTAGCGGCAGTTGATTTTTTAACAGTTGATTTAGATGCAGGAGACTTTACCCCCGCAGACTTCTTGCTATTATCGATTCCACCCATAACATATATTTTATAAGAAAAAATAAAATTTGCCTAGACTTAATTTTTTACATGAGCTTTACGGCGCCCCACGGGCTGTCGCGGTAGGACAAAAATTCCTTAACAAGGCGGGCGGCTTCCGGATTCAATCTGCCGATACGTTCCGTGCTGCCGGAAGGGGTTTTTACCAGAGGATTTATGTACCGCTTTTTTACATCAAGATGAACTGAGTAAAAGCCCTCGCCAGGATTGAATTCAAGATGTTCAATGTGATTCATCTGTCTCCAGGTTCTTATCATTTTTGAAAGTGTTGAATCCGTATTTTTTGAAGCAAAAGAGTTCAGGGCGCCGATTATCTGTTTTTCGGAACAGCTCATAAAATCACCTTCGCTTAAAATTCCGTCCTGCACTGCCATATTCATAATTGAACCGAGCATGTTGAGGGCAAGTTTATTTTCGTTGTGCTGAAGAAGAATCGCCGTGGACAAAAACTTTCTGGTATACTCAAGGGCAATATCACCGTCGGTAAATCCAAGTTCATCAATGCCCTTTTCGTTTTTAAGGACTTTAATATTTGAATAGCACCGTTCGATTGAATCCATGTCAAAATAATCATCATCCATAGAACTTGAAGGCGCACTGAACCCGGAATATTTACCTTCCCGCAGAGCGCAGCCGGAAGGAAACATATATTCAAGTCTGTCGGAACTCAGGGCCGGAATTTCATTATCGCAGACTGGATAAACATGGTAGTCGCATACCTGCTGCGGTGTAAGGCCGTCCTGCGCCAGGAGCTCTGCAAGCTGTCTGTCATTCAAAATCATCGATGCATTTAAGTCTTCGGTAACTTCCTGTCTGAGGGTATCGCCTTTTCTAAAATCTCCAGTGTGGCTGAACACTGCCGTAGAAACATCGTGTAAAAGGCTTGCAATACACTGCTTTTTATCACGGGTAAAATTCCAGGCGATCAGGGCGCAGCCCAGGGAGTGATCAAAGCGCGAGTAAAAAAAGGAGTTATCATACAGGGCAGTAAAATCAGTCCCGCATAAAAGACCTATCCCCTTAAGACGCGTCAAAAGGGGAAGACTGAGATATTTTTGCAAAAAATCCGGTGCGTCCGGACATAAAATCGAGTGATACTTGCGGATATTCATCACGGAAAGACTATTCCTTGACGCTACGCACAACACGGAAACCTGTCATCGGCCAGCGGCGTTGATTAGGTTCTTCAGAACTTCGGTTGTTCACCTTGCAAGAGTTATAGTGGTCGCCGAAATAACCACCACGAAGAACGCGGGTGGCACCAGATGCCGGGCCAAAACTGCCGGTACCGGCTGCAATAGAATCCATCCAGTCCCAGCACCATTCAGCTTCGTTTCCGCTCATGTCGTAAATGCCGAGTGAGTTAGCACTATCTTTACCTTCAACCTTATCAGATCTTACCTCGTGGGCCTTATTTCCAGCGTTACCTCCATTACTTCCATACCATGCTACGTCACCACAGTTATTACTTCCACTGTAAGTGTACTGAGTGGCCGGGATTCCGT
>JAEENG010000175.1 GCA_016283615.1 Treponema sp. | reverse complement strand
AATTTTTGAATCGTAGTCATGTGCATATTATAAGAAAACAAAGCTAAAAGTACAATTAAAAGCACATTCTTTTTGGTGTTAGAATATGCAAAAAATCTCGAATTTATCAACAATTAGACTGTTTTTTCCTTGACTTTGAACTTAAGGAAAGTTAAACTAAGACTATGGACTTAAGAACTGTATTAACACCTGAAACTGTAGAGTTGCATCTGCAGGGTAAAACAAAAGAAGATATCATTGATGAGATGCTCGAAATACTTATCAAGGCAGGAAAGGTGACTGACAAGGCTTCTGCCCGTGAGTGTGTTTTGGACCGCGAACGCAAAATGTCTACCGGTATGAAGCACGGAATCGCTATTCCTCATGGAAAGACAGATACTGTTTCTGATCTCGTAGCCTGCATTGGTATTTCAGACAATCCGGTTGATTTTGATTCATTGGATCAGGAACCATGCCGTATCTTCATTATGACACTCTCACCAGTTAACAAAACTGGTCCACATCTTCAGTTCCTTGCTGAAGTTAGCCTTCTTTTCAAGAGCGCAGAAAAACGTCAGCAAATCTTAAACACACAGGATAAGGCTGAAGTAATTAAAATTCTTACTGAATAGTTTTTGAATTCAGTTTGAACAGGGGAAAGCCTCTTGGCCTATTCTGGCCGGGGGCTTTTTTTGTTGGAGGAAAATATGAAATTTGAAAAACTCTTTGAGTCTAAAGAAAATAAATTATATAAAATCGACGGAACTCAGGTTCCTGTAACAAAAGAAATGGCTTATCCGGTTAAATGGAGCGACGTAGAAGGTGCCGAAGAAGAATACGACGAAGCTGTTCTTGCAAAACTCCGTGACGACCTTAAAAAGCTCGAAGAAGAAGGCCGCTACGTGTTTATCGAGCCTGTATACGACAAAGAAGCCATTCCGGGACAGTTTATTTCAGCAATGAAGCATACAAGCCGCCGTATCAAAGACTGTGCTTCTGTAATCGGTTTTGCAATTCCCGAGCAGGTTGCAGGTGACGTAGATGTTGTAAAAACCTTTATCGAAAAGATTGGCGAAAAACATCCCCACTATGTTTACTTTGCAAAAAAAGCCTGCACTGACGATATAATATTGTACTAAATGTTAATGTATGCAAAATGTGCATAGATATTACAAATAATTCTATTGGAGATAATTGATTTTTTAATGGAATTGTGTCATTATCCTAGCATTATGAGTTCGTATACCAGAAATTTATTACAGGGAACTTTTGCCGCTGGCTTTTTATTTTTAGCCGCAGCTCTTTCTGTTTATTTTGTTCTCCCTGCACAGAACGATTCACCGGCCGATTTTGATACTTACACTGCCGGTTTGGGCGAAGATTATTCTGATGAACTTGCCCGTGAGACAGGTTTTAAAGTTGATTATGCAGGATTTTTGAACGAAAATGACCGCGGACTTGAACTTTATCGTCAGCCGCAGTCACGTCCTTCAATTGAATGGTTTTACACACAGGTTACAGGAAACCGCCAGGTAGCCCTTGCCATTCTCGAAAATGCAGACAGAAACAATATTCCATTGTCGCTCGCATTCGCTCTTGCTTATGTAGAAAGCCACTTCAGGCCGGACGCAGTAAACCGTAATTCAAATGCAACAATCGACCGCGGTTTATTCCAGTTGAACAGTGCAAGTTTTCCACGCTTAACAGAGGCTGAGTTCTTTGACCCGGCTACAAGCGCAAAATATGGAATGATTCATCTGCGCTGGTGCATGGACCTTGCAGGAAAGGGCAACGAAGTAACGGCACTCGCAATGTACAACGCAGGAACTACCCGTGTTAAGGCAAATAAGACTCCTCAGCACACTTTGAACTACGTTGCAAAAATCACTGCTTACCGTGCACGCCTTGATTCAAAGTTTACAACAGACATCGTAGCATTCTACAATGTTCCGTCCCGCACAAGCGGCCTTGCTAAGAAATAAATCATCAAATATCAATAAAAACAAAAGCCATCTCCAAAGCGAAGATGGCTTATTTTTTTTAGTTGTAACTCAATTCTTTTTTAGGACGCCGGCCGCAGCATTTTGCTTCGGTGCAGAAACCTGTTACGTCGCACTTCGGGACAAACAGGTTGTCGCAGATCCATTTCCATTCATCACTGTACGCTGAAAGCTCTTTTTTGATTTCGTTTGCAAGTGCGCGGATTTCGCTGTAGGCGCGTGTACAGAGGCGCTGGTTCATCAGATTGATCATGTTTCGGAGGTTACGCTTGTCGACTATTTTTGTCATCATGCCGAGCGGAAGAATGTTTGCAACATCTTCTTTTGGCGCACCAAGTTCAACAAGTCTGGCGTAACTTTCTTTGATTTTATTCATACAGTCATTGTATTCTTTTAATGAATCCGGATTGTTTTTGATGGAAGCCGGTGTAAAGTATTCAAACTTATTGCAGTTTACGTAGCGTGTACTTTCCTGGAGGCGTGTCGGTCCGCCCGCGATATGTGTGTAATATTCGCGGATTGCGCGGGCAGAATAGCCTGAGATACAGATTTCGATGTCTACGTATTCGAGGACGCGTCCGTGGCCGCTGATAATGCAGTCCTTTGCGCGTTTTATATTTTTTTCTTCGCTGTCAATCGGGCTGTTCCAGCAGACGCCTGCCATCTTACCGATTTTCTGAAGGGGATATTTGTCGGTGCTCTCAAAAACTTGAATCATAGTCGTATTCTAGCAAAAAAGGGGACCTTGCTCAATTATTCGCGCCATTTGTTGTATTTGTCGCATTCGAGAATCTGACGGGCGTTTTTTACGCGCTCTTCTGTAGGGCTGTCAGTCTTTTCGAGCGGATATGGAATTCCAAGGTCTTTGTATTTTGTAATTGCAAGACCGTGGTACGGCAGAATTTCTACTCGTTCAACATTTGAAAGTGTGCGGATAAAATCGCGTGTCTGGGTTAAGTATTCGTCATTGTCTGTAATTCCAGGCACAAGTACGTGTCTGATCCAGATTGGCTTTTTGATTGAATCAAGATATTTGAACATCTGGCGTACGTTTTTGCCTGTACGGCCAACAAGTTTTACGTGTTCTTCTTCGTTTATGTGTTTAATGTCCACGAGAAGGATATCGGTTACTTCCATCAGCTTCTGGAACTTTGTAAACCATTCGCCTTCTTCTGTGTAAGGACCGCCTGCTGTGTCGATGCAGGTGTTGATTCCGCGTTGTTTGGCCTTTGTAAATAATTCAATTAAAAAATCAATCTGAGCCAGTGGTTCTCCGCCTGATACTGTGATTCCGCCTTTTGGGCCCCAGAAATCACGGCAGCTTTCAGCTTCGTCAATGAGCTGGTCAGCAGTGTAGAGTTTTCCGCTGGTCATATTCCAGGTGTCAGGGTTATGACAGTAGAGACAGCGGTAAGGACATCCGCTGAAAAATATGATAAATCGAACTCCAGGCCCGTCTACAGAACCAAAAGATTCAAGCTGGTGAATATATCCTTGTAATGCCATTTAGTACCTCTGACAAATCTAAAAATATGCAAATAAAAAGCGTGGCGGAGCCGGGTTCTGACACAAACTCCCCTGAACTTGTTTACAGCGGGGTTTGACGGCAGGTTCCCGACGGGAGCCACGCTTTTATTACGTGTTATCCGTCCTGTTTTTTTACAGGCCGGATTGTTTTGTTACAATGAAGCGTGGCAGGTTCGTGCGATAACGTCGTCCTGCTGTTCCTTTGTAAGGTTGATGAAGCGTACAGCGTAACCAGAAACGCGAACTGTGAAGTTTGCATATTCAGGTTTTTCCGGATGAGCCTGACAATCCTTGAGTTTTTCTACACCGAATACGTTTACGTTCAGGTGGTGTGAACCGTGAGCGAAGTATCCGTCGAGAACGTTTACAAGGTTTGTAATTCTTTCGTTTTCATCGTGTCCAAGAGCGCTCGGGTTGATTGTCTGAGTATTTGAGATACCGTCCAGAGCGTATTCGTATGGAACTTTTGCTACAGACTTGAGAGACTTAACGAGACCCTTTGTTTCTGCACCGTAAGATGGGTTAGCACCTGGTGAGAATGGTTCGTGAGCCTTGCGTCCGTCAGGAAGAGCTCCTGTTGCCTTACCGTATACAACGTTTGAAGTAATAGTAAGGATAGAAGTTGTAGGTTCAGCATTGCGGTATGTCGGGTGCTTCTTGATCTTTCCGATGAATGTCTTGAGCAGCCATACAGCGATGTCGTCTGCGCGGTCATCATCCTGACCGTAGCGTGGGAATTCGCCTTCGATTTCGAAGTCTTTTGCAAGACCCTTGTCGTCGCGGATAACCTTAACTTTTGCATACTTGATAGCTGAGAGTGAGTCAACTACGTGTGAGAATCCGGCGATACCTGTTGCAAATGTACGGCGTACATCTGTATCGATAAGAGCCATTTCTGCAGCTTCGTAGTAGTATTTATCGTGCATGTAGTGAATCAGGTTCAATACGTTTACGTAGATGTCAGCGAGCCAGTCGAGCATCATATCGTATTTGTGCATAACTTCTGTATAGTCGAGGTATTCAGAAGTGATTGGCTGGAATTCTGGACCAACCTGTACATACGGTGTAAGTCCGTCGCCTTCGTCTTTACCGCCGTTGATAGCGTAAAGGAGGGCTTTAGCGAGGTTAGCGCGTGCTCCGAAGAACTGCATTTCTTTACCAGTCTGAGTTGCTGATACACAACAGCAGATTGAGTAGTCATCACCCCAGATTGGGCGCATAACATCGTCGTTTTCGTACTGGATTGATGATGTATCGATAGAGATTTTTGCAGCGTATTTGCGGAAGTTGTCAGGGAGTCTCTTTGAGTAAAGAACTGTCATGTTTGGTTCTGGAGAAGGTCCCATGTTTTCCAGTGTGTGGAGGAAGCGGAAGTCGTTCTTTGTTACCATTGAACGTCCGTCCTGTCCAAGACCACCAATTTCGAGAGTAGCCCATACAGGGTCACCTGAGAAGAGCTGGTTGTATGATTCGATACGTGCAAATCGTACCATACGGAACTTCATTACCATGTGGTCTACGAGTTCCTGTGCTTTTTCTTCTGTGAGAGAGCCGTTAGCAAGGTCACGTTCGATGTAGATGTCGAGGAATGTTGATACACGTCCTACAGACATTGCGGCACCGTTCTGTGTTTTGATTGCAGCGAGGTAACCGAAGTACAGCCACTGGAATGCTTCTTTAGCGTTTTTAGCCGGTTTAGAAATATCAAAACCGTAGCTTGCAGCCATTGCTTTCATTCCGTTGAGTGCTTTTACCTGTTCAGCAACTTCTTCGCGGAGGCGGATAACTTCTTCAGTCATTGTGCCGTCGCCGATTCTTGAGAAGTCAGCTTTTTTCTGTTCGATGAGGTAATCGATACCGTAAAGAGCGATACGGCGGTAGTCACCTACGATACGTCCACGTCCGTATGTATCAGGCAAACCTGTAAGGATGTGAGCTTTACGTGCTTTACGAATTTCAGGAGAGTATACATCGAATACAGCGTCTGAGTGTGTTTTGTGGTATACAGTAAAGATTTTGTGGAGTTCCGGGTTTGGTGTGTAGCCATACATTTCGCATGACTGTTCAGCCATTTTGATTCCACCGAATGGCATGAAAGCGCGTTTGAGAGGTTTATCAGTCTGGAGACCAACTACCTGTTCAAGTTCTTTGCCTTCGCTGCAGATGTATCCCGGGTTGTGGGCAGTGAGACCTGTAACGATGTCTGTGTCCATGTCGAGTACGCCACCCTTGTCATGTTCAGCTTTCTGGAGCTTCTGAACTTCGCCCCAAAGCTTATTAGTAGCGGCTGTCGGGCCAGTGAGGAATGACTGGTCACCATCATAATGTGTGTAGTTTTCCTGGATAAAGTCGCGGACATTGATTTCTTCTTTCCAAAGTCTTCCTTTGAATCCGCTCCAAGCTTCCTGTTCCATAAAAAATCTCCTTTCCTGACTGAATAGGGACCCGGACAAGTTTGCTTGAAGACACAGAAATCGACCCGCCTGAAATAAGACAGGTATTGTATGCAGAGAACACGCTTTAAAAAAAGCGGGTAGTCTGGAGAGTAGGTTAGAGTGAATTCAAAAACAGTTTGTGCTAGGGCCCGTATTTATGCAGGCAATTATATATACTCGACATCCGGTTAGGGGTGCCGACTGTTTCTGTGACTAAAATATACAGTAAAAACAGATTTATGGCAACCTGTACCGGTAGTTATTTTTCGAATACTTTGTTATAAACACCACTATCTGTGGGGTCTATACTTTGAACTTGTCAACTTCCGTGCCGAGTTCGACGATGTTTTCTGAGTTTTTGTGAGTCATGTCATTAACCGAGTTGATTGAATTATTGATTGATTCAATACCGATAGACATTTCCTGCATGCTTGCCCCGATTTCGTCGGTAATACGGAGGAGATTTTTCATTGTCTGGTTTGCTTCTGCGGTTGAAGCCTGCATTGCGTCCCCACCCGATTTTACGTTAACGGTAACATCGTTAATCTGCTTAATGGCTTCGAGAACCTGGGTTCCGCCCTCAGACTGCTCCTGCATGGCATTCATGATTGTAGTTTCCTGCTGGGAAACAGTTCTGGTCAGGTCAAAAATCTCCTTGAACTTCTGCTGGAGTTCGTTTGATGCATCCGTTACTTCCTTGATACTGTTAAGTACCTGCTGGAGGTTTGTGGTGATATTTTTACCCTGCTTGTTTGAGTCTTCGGCAAGTTTACGGATTTCGTCCGCAACAACGCTGAAGCCCTTTCCGCTTTCGCCGGCATGTGCAGCTTCGATTGCGGCGTTCATAGCGAGGAGGTTTGTCTGGCTCGCAATGTTCTGGATAATCTTTGATGCTTCGAGAAGTGTCTGTGATTCTTCCTGAATTTTAACCGTCGCATCGACAGTTGTCTGAATGCTTCTGCGTCCTTCTTCTGATGAGCGTTCAAGGGCTTCGATGTTTGAACTGTTTTTTTCGAGAATTGTTGTTACAGAGCGGATGTTTGCAACCATCTGTTCAATTGCGCTTGACGATTCAATTACGCTGGAACTCTGACTCTGGATTGCAGAAACAAGTTCATTAACCCGGTGATTGATTGCATCCAGGGCACCCTGGGCTTCGCTTACATTTGCGCCCTGCTGCTGAACCTGTCTGTTTACGGAATCGATGTTTGCCGTTATCTGGTTTGCGCTTGCGGCGGTGTCAGCCATATTCTGCGCAAG
>JAEENG010000174.1 GCA_016283615.1 Treponema sp. | reverse complement strand
AATGAGCGGTTTTGACTTCCTTAAGAAATTCCGCCGGGAATACCATTCGTCACTTCCGGTAATTATTGTTTCAGCCCGTGACGCAGACGAAGATATCATCGAAGGTCTTGGAATCGGCGCTGATGAATTCGTAACAAAGCCATATTCACCAAAGGTACTGGTAAGCCGCGTAGAAGCAATTATCCGCCGTCAGGCAAAGGTAACTGCCGCTGCAGAAGCTTCCTACGAATTTGGTCCGTACACAGTTCTTCTGAACAGCTGTGTGCTCAAAAAAGGTCCGGAAAAAATTCCTCTTTCTACAAAAGAATACGAAGTTCTTGAATTCCTCATTTCTCACGAAGGAGAAACTCTCGGACCGGAAAAAATCTACCACGAAGTATGGAAAGCACAGTTTGGTGACATTACCGCTGTTGCTGTTTACGTACAGCGCCTCAGAAAAAAGATCGAAGAAAACCCTTCTTCGCCAAAATACATCAAAACCGTATTCGGTATGGGATACAGATTCGACAAAGGTAACGATTAATGAAAATAAGACAACGGCTTAACCTGTACATAGCCGGAGTTGTTGTTCTTCAAATAATTACAATAATCGGACTGCCGTTATATTCAAAATATATAACGGCAGAAAGTGTCTACAAAACATCGTACCTGATGTACGCTCTTGCGGCAATTTTAGAGTCAGTTGCAATCTGCTTACTGATTAAACTTTCAGCAACAATTTCGAGCTCCATCACTTTTTTACAGAAATCTACAAAAAAACTTGCCGACGGTAATGTCGCAGCTCCTCTTGAACGTCGTGCTTCAAAACGCGGAGAAAACGAAATCACCGAACTTATCGAAGATCTCGACCAGATGCGTCTTGCCCTCCTCGAAGAAACCGAGCGCCGCAACAAATTTATCATGGGCATGAGCCATGACCTGCGCACTCCGATTGCCGTAATCAAGGGTTATGCAGAAGCAATCGACGACGGAGTTATGGATAACAAGGAAGAAATTCAGGATTCCGTAAAACTTATCCGCGAAAAAACAGAACAGCTCGAAGTAATGATCAACACACTCATCAACTTTGTACGTCTCAAGGGTTCTGACTGGACAAATATCCTTAAAAAACAGCCGATCCGCCCTGCCCTCGAATACTTCGGCAAGGACTGCAAAATCCGCGGTGAAGTTGCAGGAAAGAAAATCGAACTTCACCTTAATGTTAAACCGACAACAAAGGTTGTGTTTGACCAGGAACTTTTACAGCGCCTGATGGGTAACCTTTTTTCCAACGCCCTGCGTTACACACCGAAAGGCGGAACAATTTCCCTTATTGCAGACGAAGACAAAGATAAAATTGTCATGACAATCAGGGATACAGGAATCGGAATCGATAAAAAAGACATTAAGTTCATCTTTGATATTTTTTACAGGGGCTCAAATTCGCGCCAGGATGAAGGCTTTGGAATCGGGCTTTCAATCGTAAAAAACATCATCGACATCCACCACTGGAAAATCGACGTTGAGTCGGAAAAGAATGTTGGAACAAGCTTTACAATAACTGTTCCAAAAAAAGATTCAGCAGAGTAATTCCTCTTTTATTCAAACTGTAATAAACATCGCCCTGGACAGAAGTTTTTTGTGCAAGGCGATTTTTTTTCCATTCAGCAAAAACACCGTTTTCGGCACCTATCCTCTCTTCAAGGGAAATGTCGAACCGTTGTATAAATGCTTTTGATGAGACCCCTTTTAACATGCGGAATCCCATCATCAGATATTCAAAAATCTGGGTCTCTTTGTCGAGTGTTTCAACTTCGCATAGTTCAAATTCGTTTTTAATTGAATCAGTGCATCTCCAGAAATCAATATACTTCTGGACGTCCGTTCTGTTGGTAAAACGCAGACCCTTTTCATAAAAGGTTCCTGTGGCGCCTGCGCCACAGCCCACATAATCCTTTAAATTCCAGTAGGCCTGATTATGAAGGCTTTCTTTTCCAGGCAGGGCAAAATTTGATACTTCATACTGGGCAAAACCGTTTTTTTCAAGAATCTTTCTGCCTGAAGCCCACATTCTGTCTGCCCGGCCGGAATTCCATCTGATTCTGCCTGACTCAATATTTTTGTATAAAGGAGTGTTTTCTTCGAGTGTAAGGCTGTACAAAGAAATATGGTCAACTTTTGAATTAAAAACATATTCAAACTGGGATTTAAAAGAATCAGTTGTCTGACCTGGAAGCCCTGCAATAAAGTCAACGGAAAGGCTCCCCTCCCAGCATTTATTCAATAAGGAAAGGGCATCAAGAGCCTTCTGCCTGGTTGCCACACGTCCCACCGCTGACAAGGCGGCATCATCCAGAGCCTGGATTCCCATGGAAATGCGTGTAATTCCGCCCCTTCTGCA
>JAEENG010000173.1 GCA_016283615.1 Treponema sp. | reverse complement strand
GGCGGCTACCTTAAAAAGTTAAGGCCTTGGCTGCCTCAATAAAATGTATAACGACCCGGAAAAATGAAGTGGCGTCAAATTAATTGCTCTTGTATTTTATGGCCAGATGGATTGTCAAAATGATATTATTATGATACTATAATGATAGTTTAATGATAAGGGGCACTGTATGATACAAATTAGACCTGTTTCAGATTTAAGAAATAAATACTCAGAAATTGAGGATGTTGTTATTTCAACTAAGTCTCCGGTTTTTCTTACAAAGAATGGATACGGCTCAATGGTTTTAATGTCCCTGCAGATGTACGATGCAATTACAAACAATATTGAGGCTAAATTGGATGAGGCTGACATAATGGCCGAAGAAACATCTGAACGGCTTTCCCATGAAGAAGTTTTTTCTGATTTACGAAGGGGAATCCGAAAATAGATGAAAGAATACAAATTACGATACCTTCCAATCGCAAAAGAAGATTTATTTGAAATAATAAATTATATTCAGGATGTCTTGCAAAATCCGATTGCCGCACAAAACACATTAAATAAAATTGAAACTGCCATTCTAGAAAGAGTTCCGATGTGCGAGAGCTTTCCTGTCTGGCAGTCTATGAAAAACCGCAAATACCCTTATAGAAGAATTAATGTTGGTAATTATACTGTATGGTATGTTGTAATAGATGATGTTATGGAAGTCAGAAGAATACAACCGTCAAATCGTAATGAAGAAAATCTTTTACAATGAATGATTTGAACGTAATGTGTCGAGAGAAGAATAACACTGCAAAAGCTCTCTTGCACTGTAACAAAATGCAGATTATGATTTGAATAACACTTTCATACAACAATAAAAAAACGGCATCAGCTGGAGAGCTGAAGGGGTCCCATGAGCATAAAAAACCTTTATTGCCGCACTTTTCAGGGTGCGTTTTCTATCATAAACAAACTTATTCCCGACTATAAACAGGACGTTTTGAGCGGAGAAGGAAAACTTTATGAAATTCCCGCATTGCTCAAAGAAAGGGGATTGAACCATCCGCTGATTGTTTCCGGCGAGCGCGTTTCAAAAACTGAATTTTTCAATACTTTTGTTTCTAAAATCACAGGGCAATATTCAATTTACAATTCCGTAAAAAGCGACCCAGGCATTACTCAGATTAATCAAATGGCTGATTTTTACCGCAAAAACAATTGTGACTCCATCATCGCAATCGGCGGAGGTTCAAATCTGGATGCCGCAAAGGCGATGGGTGCCCTCATTGTACGTCCACAAAAAACACTCCAGGAACTCGGCGGCCTTTTAAAAGTAAGAAAAAAGCTTCCATTCTTTGTTGCAGTTCCGACCACAGCAGGCACCGGCTCAGAATGCACTATCGCCTCAGTTGTCACAGACGACAGCATTAACCGCAAATATTCTGTAGGCGATCCTGTTCTTCTTCCGGATGTGGCAGTCCTCGATCCTGTTCTTACGGTTACACTTCCTGCCAATCTTACTGCATACACCGGAATGGATGCACTTACTCACGCGGTAGAATCCTTTTTAAACACTTCTTATCATAAAAAAAATACGCGCGCTCAGGCTCTGAGTGCAATCAAAGATATTTTTGAATATCTTCCAAAAGCATTTGAAAACGGATCCGACATCCTTGCGCGGCAAAAAATGCTCCACTCTTCATACATGGCGGGGCTTTCCTTTACAACGGCCGCTGTCGGCTACGTTCACGCGGTAGCGCACGCAGTCGGAGGTCTTTACCAGGTCCAGCACGGTCTTGCAAACTCAATAATTCTTCCGCGTATGCTTGAGCGCTACCGGCCCAAAATCGATTTGCAGCTTGCAGAACTTGCAGAACTTATCGGAGCTGCCTCACCGGATGCAGACACTCAAGCAAAAGCCTCGGCCTTCATAGAAGCGGTTTACAAGTTGAATAAAAAAATGGGACTTCCACAATGCCTTCCTCAAATTAAAGAAGAAGACGCCTCAAAGATGGCCGTCTGGGCAGACAAAGAAGCAAATCCACTCTACCCTGTCCCGGTTATTTTAAACAGAAAAGACCTTGAAGAATTTATTCTGTCACTGAAAAATTAATATTTAACGGCTGTTTTTGCAGCCGCCCTACTTTTTAACAGATCGGATTGAACCCATCCTGAGACGCTTTTCGCGGGTGTCAGAAAGCAAGTCACGAAGTTTGTCCGCATCTTCTTCCTGAATGTATTTTTTGAATTCTTCGATTTTTGCTTCAAAATTAGTGATGTGCTCAACTAATTTTTCTTTGTTGGAAATAAAAAGTTCGGTCCAGAGAGGCGCGTTAATCATTGCAATGCGCGTCAAATCTTCAAACGAACCGCCGCCAAATGCTGTGATTTCAGGATCCCGTGCACTTTCTACGAGGGCGCTCGCAATTACGTGGCAAAGCTGGCTTGTAAAACCGATTTTATAGTCGTGCGTGTCGCATGAAGTTTCTGTGATTCGGGTAAAGCCCATTTCGCTTACGAGGGTGCGCATAAGTTCAAGATTTTCAGCCCTGTTTGCAGGAACCGGACACAAAATGTAATTGTGGTTTACAAAAAATTTTGCGTCGCTGTTTGCGTAACCTTCCTTTTCGCCGCCTGCCATCGGGTGTCCGATGATAAAATCAATATCACTGCGGAGAACTTCAGGCAGCCCTTTTTCAAAAATTCCTTTAACGCCTGAAATATCAGTTACGATTGCACCGCTCTTGAACGAATTCTTGTGTTCGCTCAAAAAGTCCAGGGTAGCGTGAGGATAGAGGCAGACAAAAACCACATCGCACTCAGGCAACATGTCGTCTACCTTGTCCGAAGTAAAAACTGCGTCCACTACCCCTTCGCTCATTGCCTGTGTAAGGCAGGCGGTACTTCTGTTGCAGGCAAGAACCTTTCCTGAAGCGCCTGCCTGGCTCAATATATTTTGTCTGATGGCTTTTGCAAAAGAGCCACCCATAATTCCTAAACCAACGATTCCGTAAGTTAAATGCTTTAATTCCATAATTCGTTACTATAACAAAAGATTGCGCTTTTTGCTATAATCCTTTTCATGTTGAATATTACCAAGAAAATCCTCAAATGGATTCCTGCCGTTTTTATTGCCTGCGTAAGTTTTTACCTTTCAAACCAGCCCCATTTAGAAATGATGCCGGGCTTCTGGAACGCTGACAAACTCGTTCATTTTATCTGTTATGCGGGCTTTTGTTTCTGGGTCAGTTTTGCCTGCAACACCAGAAAGTACGGCTCGCTCAAAGGAATAATAATTCCCGTTTTAATAGTAAGTCTCTGGGGCGTTTCGGATGAAATTCACCAGAGTTTTGTCCCAAACAGAAGTGTTTCTGTCTGGGACTGGGCTTTTGATACAGCCGGAGCTGCTTTTGGCGCCGTTGTTTTTGTTTTTATCAGACAAAAGTTTCTGCCGGAAACAAAATAAACTGCACCATTTTTTTTGCCGATCCGTCTGTTATAAGTTGAATCAGACAGTTCTACCTTCAACGGCTGCGTACTTATTAAGCACCTTCATCAAAGCGTCAAACTGTTCCGGTGTAAGTGACTGTTCACCGTCGCAAAGTGCCTTTTCAGGATTATTGTGAACTTCGATAATAAGTCCGTCTGCGCCCACAGCAACCGCTGCCTTTGCAAGTGTCGGAACCATCCAGCGGATACCGCAGCTGTGGCTCGGGTCGATGATTACCGGAAGATGAGTTTCCTTTTTGAGGTAAGGAACAATGCTCAGGTCCAGGCAGTTTCTTGTGTAATTGTCGAATGTACGGATTCCGCGTTCGCAGAGAATTACGTTTTCGTTTCCGCTGGCCATGATGTATTCGGCACTCATCAAAAATTCCTTTACAGTTGCTGAAAGGCCGCGCTTTAACAGTATCGGCTTCTTTAACTTTCCAACTTCTTTGAGAAGGTCAAAGTTCTGCATGTTGCGGGCACCGATTTGAATAATATCTACATCTTCAAAAAGCGGAATCTGCTGAATTGCCATAAGTTCCGTTACAATCGGAAGGCCTGTTTCTTTGCGGGCAATCTTCAATAATTCAAGCCCCTCAGCGCCAAGCCCCTGGAACGAGTACGGAGAAGTACGGGGCTTAAAGGCACCGCCGCGCAGAAATCTTGCACCGCTTGCCTTTACATCCTTTGCAACTTCAATAATCTGCTCTTCTGTTTCTACAGAACATGGACCTGCCATGATTGCAACTGTTTTTCCGTCACCGATCAAAGCGCCCATTGCCTTGTCTTTCGGGCTTACAGGTGAGCGGACTTCGATAATTGAGTTTTCCGGATGGAATGAGCGGCTTGCCTTTTTATATGCGGCCTTTACACGCTGGGCACTTTCTACAATTTCGTTTGCAAGAAAATCTTCCGGAACGAGTTTTGATGTGTCTCCAATCAAACCGAGAATTGTTGATTCTTCACCTTTTGAAAGGTGAATTCCAAATCCCCTGTCTTTAAGACCCTGTACAAGTTCATCAACTTTTGCCTGCGGGGCACCATTTTTTAATACGACTATCATTTTTATCATACCTCCTGTTGTTATGTCGCCTAAGTTTTTCCGGCCAAAAAAAAAGAACTTCCTTTCGGAAGTTCTCATTAAATGTTTCTTGATTATAAAAAACACTATATGGCCATATCAGACCGCCTTCCGACAACAAGAGAAATTTCCATAGTAAGCATAATAAAGGTATGCCTGCAGATAAGAGAAAGTTTCTTTTGTCACGAAAGTTTTACGTGTCATACAATCAGTATAAGTTAACATTTTTTTGCCGTCAAGCCTAAATCTGCTATCTCCTGCCAAAATGTTCGAGATTGATGTATGCGCGCTTAAATTGTGTTACGCGTGCGCATGCTGTTGTATCAATCGGGCTTGTGTCTCCGCGCTTTAAAAAGTGGTAGGCAACTCCGGCAATCATCGCACCGTTGTCTCCGCAGAGTTTTAACGGAGGGAAGATACAGTTTATGTCAGTGCGTTCTGCAAGCATTGCTCTCAGTCTTGAATTTGCGGCAACGCCTCCCCCTGCAACAACTGTTGTAAGGCCGGTGTCTTCTACCGCACGGAAAAGGCGGCTTGTAAGGGTTTTGCAGGCAGTTTCCTGAAAGGCAGCGCAGATGTTTTCGTTTGTTTTTTCATAGCCCTTCTTCAAGAACATATCTGCCTGATGAATTACGGCAGTTTTAAGTCCGCTGAACGATACGTCATATTTACGGCTTTCATCCTTGTCGAGTTTTGGAACCGGAAAGTTAAACGATTTTGGGTCGCCTTTCTGGGCCAGTTTATCGATAATTACGCCTCCGGGATAACCAAGGCCATAATACTTGCTTACCTTGTCAAAAGCTTCTCCAACCGAGTCATCGATTGTAGTTCCCAGAACTTCAAGGTCGTCAAATCCGTTTACTCTGGCGATAATTGAGTGACCACCGCTTACTAAAAGTCCGAGGTACGGGTATTGAATATCGTTTTCAAGATGTGCTGCGTACATATGACCGAGCATGTGGTTGATTGCGATAAAAGGTTTTCCTGTTGTCCAGGCAAGAGTTTTTCCAAAGGTAAGACCTACGAGAAGGCTTCCCATAAGCCCCGGGCGGTTTGTAGCTGCAATTGCGTCCACCTGATCCAGAGTCATGTCTGCTTCTTTAAGTGCCTGACGAACAACAGGCAGAATCCACTCAGCGTGTTTACGGCTTGCAATCTCAGGAACTACTCCCTTGTAGACCTGATGAAAAGGTATTTGAGTCGCTACAACGTTAGAAATAATTTTTTTGCCGTCTTCAACAATTGCACAGGCGGTTTCATCACAACTAGATTCAATTCCCAAAACTTTCATAGACGGGAGTATATCACATTCTGCCTGGAGTGGTAAGCACATAACCGGCTTGTTTTAACTCAGCGTACATTTCGCTTAAAAGTGCCGGTAGAATTTTTACGCTCTTGTCCACATGACCGATTACGATTGCACTTCCGTTTTTATTTGCGGCATCGAGGCTCTTGTAAATCTGGTTTAACATTGCATCGCGTGAAATCTCATTGTCGATGTACGGGCCGGACTTTTCAAAAATTGTCATGTCGCGTTCAAGGGCGGCCTGCGGAGCCTGAGTTGCGGCTGTGGTACGGCTGTCCAGAAAGTAAATTCCCCTTTCCTGACACACATCAAGGACGGTCCCGATTTTTATTACGTTTGCAGTAACTTCCGAGCCTTCGTGGTTATTAAGGCCTTTGACGTAAGGACCGAGTTCATCGAGGTTTTGCTTTACGGTTTGTGCAATTTCGTAGGTGCTCATGTCCACGGTGATTTTACCGGGTCCCGGGTCAAGATTGTGGTTCAGGGACTGCATCGGCTGGTGCAGGATCATTTCCTGGCCGTATTGTTGAATCAGTTTTGCGCAGGCCTTTGTCTCCCGTAAGCCCGGCAGGACAGCGATTGTAATCGGAAAAGGAAGTTCTGCGTACTTGCGGCAGTTTTCTGCGCTCAAGCCTGCGTCATCGATTACGATTACGAGTTTTGCGTTGTTTTTTGCCTTTGGTATGTTGAATTTAGCAGACGGTTTTTCAGGCGTATCAGGCCGTGCAACTGCAACTACGGCCGGTGCAGGTTTTGCAGAAGACTGATTCTGGCTTAAAGAAGATGAATTCGATTTTGAACTTGAATTTGCCGTCGTGGCGGAAGATTTTTTTGGCGCTGCAGCCTGTGCCTGAACTTTATTCTGCTGTTTATTCTGTTTTGGCTTTGAAACCTGTTTTGATTCATTCTGCTTTGGCTGTTGAACCGATGTTACCGCCTGAGATTGTGACTGTTCAGGCTTCTTTTTTGAAGCTGTTGAAAGGACTGAAAAAGCGATAAAAATTGTGCTTACAAGAAAAATCACCGAAAGTAAAAGCCCTACTTTGTGCATATCCAGCTGAATCTTCGGTTTTCTTTTACGCGAAGTTGTTCTTCTGGATGAACGTCCCGCTGAAGTGCGTTTTGTTGAGGAAGATTTTTTTGTTGAATTACGTGAGCTTGTGCTACCGGATTTTCTTACAGCCATAAAAAAACACAGACAGGAAATAATAGGAGGTCACCTGCCTGTGTTTAATAATAATTGTTTTTGGTAAAACTGTGAAGTGTAAGCGAAAGAGACTTACTTACTGCATAAAATTACGCAGTAATAAGTTCTTCCATACGCATGGTTGCCGCTAATTCGCGGATTTTACGAACAGCGCGCATTTCCATTTGTCTTACAGTTTCTGCACTCACTCCGAGTTCCGAGCTCAGCTCCCGCAGGGTAGGCACATGCTGTTCATAAGCAAAGTTAAAGCGGTTACAGATAACCTTTTTCTCGTTTTCAGGGAGCGAGTTAACAATGTCGTGAACCTGTCCAATTTTTTCCTGGCGGAGATATCTTTCTTCCGGATTGTATTTTGTGTCCGGAATCAGGTCTGCGATAGTTGAAGAACCATCGTCAGATGTTTGTATGTCGATGCTTGTAACGGTGTACGAGCATGAAAGAACAGATGCAAGTTCGTCGCGGCTAATGGCAAGGAGATCTGCGAGTTCATCAATTGTTGCTTCGCGGCCATAAGTCTGAACGTAACTGTTCTGTGCGATAGATATTTTGCGAAGAAGTTCTTCTTTACGATGTGGAAGAGCAATCATCGAAGTTTTATTGTAGAGATAACGCAGCATGTACTGCAGAATCCATGTATAAGCGTAAGTAGAAAAACGTGTGCTGAATGAATAATGATATTTAGAAGCAGCAGTCATGAGGCCCATGTTTCCTTCCTGGATAAGATCCATCAGAGAAACCTTTGAAGAAGAACCGATTCTTTTTGCAACACTTACAACAAGTCTGAGATTGCTCTGAACAAGTTTTTCCTGAGCAGGTTTTGAACCGGCTTCAATCTGTTTTGATAATTCTATTTCCTGTTTTGCATCCAAAAGGGGATAGCGCTGAATCTGTTTCAGGTAACTTTCTAACATTTCCATTTTTATATTCTCCTTTTTTCCCACAGAGAATATAAGGCAAGAAGTGTGCCAACTTTTAATTTTAAGGTGATTTAAATTTTAAGATAAGTTTAATTGTATATATTACAATGATTTGTTTTAACTTTTGACATTATAACGCAAAAAATTCATTTGTCAGATTTTTTGCAAAAAAAATTAAATTCGTGCATTTTTTTATACAGTCTTTAAATATCCTGTATAATTTTTTATACAGCGGGCAAAATTGTATACTTTTTTATAACATGCGCCCCTGTTCCATACATTAGAATTGATTTCCCCCTGTCATTTACTCCCCGTTGCCCGCACCGGGGAATTTCGCTAAAATAAATTCAACAATAACCAAATGGAGAATTTTATGTATATTACATGTCTTGATATGGAAGGCGTTATCGTTCCAGAAATCTGGATTGCATTCAGCGAAGAAAGCGGCATTCCTGAACTTAAAAGAACTACCCGCGATGAACCGGATTACGACAAACTCATGAAGTGGCGTATCGGCATTTTGCGCGAACACGGACTTACCTTAAAAGATATCCAGAACACAATTGCAAAGATTGATCCGCTTCCGGGCGCAAAAGAATTTATGGACGCATTACGCGCAGAATGTCAGACAATTATTTTGAGCGACACTTTTGAAGAATTTGCGGCCCCTCTTATGAAAAAGCTCGGCATGCCTACAATTTTCTGTAATTCACTCGAAGTGGACAAGGATGGCTTTATCGTAAGCCACAAAATGCGCTGTGCAAATTCAAAACTCACAACTGTAAAAGCCTTGCAGTCAATAGGCTACGAAACCATCGCAAGCGGCGACAGCTACAACGACCTTGGAATGATTCAGGCAAGTAAGGCGGGATTTTTGTTCCGTTCGACAGACAAAATCAAGGCCGACTACCCTGACATTCCTGCCTTTGAGACCTACGACGAACTGCTCTCTGCAATCCGCGCACAGTTAAAGAAATAAATCAGAAAGCAAACAGTCTTTCTAATTCTTCTTCCGTAAGCTCCCGGTAAGCGCCGGGGGCTAATTTTTTGTCCAGGGAAAGGCATGCAAAAGAAACACGTTTAAGGGCGGTAACTTCGTTGCCGAGGGCTGCAAAAAGGCGCTTAACTTCGTGATACTTTCCTTCATAGACAGTAAGTTCGCAATCATAGCCTTCTTCATTTGTGCTCCATGAAAGTTCTGCGCTTTCGCTTAAAAAGCCTTCCTCATTCTGTTCGCGGGGAACCTGGATTCCTTCCCTGAGCTTTTGTGCATATTCAGTTTTTTGTTTTTCGTCAGTTGAATCACGGAGTTTTACCGCGTATGTTTTTGGAACGTGATTTTTTGGGCTGATGAGGCGGTGTGTAAGTTCGCCGTCGCTTGTAATGAGCAGGAGTCCGGTCGTGTCAGCGTCCAGACGTCCCATCGTGTGGAGTTTTTTGCCTGAGTGGGTCTGTCTTAATTCAAAATCGATAAAATCATAGACAGTTTCCCGCTCGCCTTCCCTTGTTGAACAAACACAGCCGCCGGCCTTATTCATCATAAGGTATAATTCACCCTGCACATCAACAGACTCGCCGTCATAGCAGAGAGTATCCTTTTCGAGGTCCACATGTACAGCGCTGTCGTAAACGATTTTTCCGTTAAGAGTTACAAGGCCCGAACGCAGAAGTTTCTTTACGTCCTTTCGAGTTCCAAAGCCCTGGTGAGAGAGAATTTTATCAAGTCTTTCAGTCATCAGCGTTTTTCAATCGGAATGTATTCGCGTTCTGCAAGAATATTTTTATAGGCAGGACGATAGATTCGGCCGCCTGCAACGATTTCTTCTACGCGGTGAGCACTCCAGCCTGCGATACGGCTTACGGCAAACAAAGGTGTAAAAAGTTCGCGCGGAATGTTGAGCATGGAATATATAAAGCCTGAATACAAGTCTACGTTTGCGCAGATTCGCTTTCCGTCTCCGTGTTTTTCGTACAAAACTTCAGGTCCGATACGTTCGATGATTTTATAAAGGTTGTATTCGTCTTCAAGTCCCTTTTCGCGGGCAAGTTTTGCAGCCTTATCACGCAGAATTGAAGCACGCGGGTCGTTGATTGTGTAAACTGCGTGGCCGAGACCGTAAATCAAACCTGTGCGGTTGTAAGCTTCTTTATTAACGATTTTGCGCAGGTACTCACGGATTTCTGTTTCTGAAGTCCAGTCTTTTACGTTTTCCTTGATGTCGTCCATCATTTCCATAACCTGAATATTGGCTCCACCGTGGCGGCGTCCCTTGAGGGAACCTACAGCAGCACCAATTGCAGAATATGTATCTGTATCGGCAGAAGTAACTACGTGAACAGTAAGTGAAGAGTTGTTACCGCCGCCGTGTTCAGCGTGGAGAACGAGTGCAAGGTCGAGAAGTTTTGCTTCATCATCAGTAAAAGCCTTGTTGTTGCGGATTAGGCGCAAAAAGTTTTCTGCAGTTGATAGTTCAGGAAGAGGATTATGAATATACATTGACTTGTAGTCGTAGTAGCGGCGTTTTGCCTGATATCCGTATGCGGCAAGTGTAGAAAAGCGTGAAATCAATTGAATGCACTGGCGCAGAACATTGCTCAAAGAGCGGTCTTCAGGGTCATCATCGTATGAGTAAGATGCAAGGACACCGCGTGCAAGTTTATTCATGATGTCGGCAGAAGGAGCCTTCATAATCATGTCTTCGGTAAAGTTTGGAGGCAGATTACGGAGCGAGCCCAGCAATTCATTGAATTCATCAAGTTCATCCTGGGTCGGAAGCTTTCCAAAAAGCAGAAGGTAGGCGCACTGCTCGTAGCCAAACTGATTGTGTTTTTCTGCATCTGCAATCAGGTCTGCAACGTCATATCCGCGGTACAAAAGTTTTCCTGGAATTGCAATTTTTTTATCGTTTTCTACCTTGTAACCTACAACATCACCAACGCTTGTAAGTCCGACAAGAACACCGGTTCCATTTGCGTTACGAAGTCCGCGTTTTACATCGTACTTTGTGTACAGTTCATTTGATATAGGGTCATTTGCCTGTGCGATTTTTGCGAGTTTAGATACTATCTTTTTTTCGTTGATTTTTTTAGTGTTTCTGATTGGATCCTCAAAATCGCTATATGACATGGGCTGTACCTCGTATGCATCGGTTTTGCATAAATATGCAACAACACGATTTAATTTTAATAATTATACAATTTTATATATTCTAATGCAACTACCTGCATATCCGAAGAACACGTCTTTATATAAGACCTTGAGCACCTTAATACTTGTTTTGATAGTCTCAAAGTGGTACTATATCTGAATATGAAAACAGAACTTATTAAGGATATTCTTACATCCGCTCCGGACGGCCGTACAGTAACCGTATGCGGCTGGGTGCGCACAGTGCGCGATTCAAAAAACCTTGTATTTATTCAGGTAAATGACGGTTCATGCTTTGCATCAATTCAATTGACTTTTGACCGCTCAAATCCGGCCAAACCGGAAAATTCAAATAATATCGAAGACGCCCTCAAAAATCTTTCTACAGGAGCATCTTTAAAGGCAACAGGTAAACTCATCGAGTCACCTGCAAGCGGACAAAGCGTAGAAGTAAATCTCGAAACTCTTGTCGTTCTTGGAAAGTGTCCTTCAGACTACCCTATCCAGAAAAAAGCCGCTTCAATGGAATTCCTGCGCGAAAACGCACATCTTCGTGCACGCACAAACACCTTTGGCGCAGTTTTCCGAATGAGAAGCCAGATGGCTTTTGCCCTTCACTCATTCTTCCAGGAAAGAGGATTTTACTACATCAACACTCCGGAAATCACATGTTCGGACTGTGAAGGTGCCGGAGAAATGTTCCAGATTACAACACTTTCCCTCGACAAACTTGCCGAAATCGCTGTTGAAAAAGGCGCAAACGGCATGAAAAAAGAAGACGCACACAAGCTCGTAAATTACAGCAAAGACTTCTTTGGAAAGCAGGCTTCTCTTACAGTTTCAGGCCAGCTTGAAGCAGAAACCCTTGCAACAGCACTCGGACGCGTTTACACCTTTGGTCCTACATTCCGTGCCGAAAACTCAAACACAACACGCCACCTTGCAGAATTCTGGATGTGTGAACCTGAAATGGCCTTCTTTGATCTTGAAGATGACATGGACATCCAGGAAGAATTTATCAAATACCTTCTCAACTGGGCACTTACAAAATGTTCTGCCGACATGGAATTCTTTAACAAGAGAATCCAGCCGGGCGTAATCGACACATTGCGCCACGTTGTAGAAACACCATTCAAGCGCGTTTCCTACACAGAAGCCGTTGCCGAACTTGAAAAGCACGCTGACGAATTTGAATTCAAACCATACTGGGGATGCGACCTTGCAACAGAGCACGAACGATATCTTACAGAAAAAATCTATAAATGCCCTGTAATGGTTTACAACTATCCTAAGGAAATCAAAGCCTTCTACATGAAGCTCAACGACGACGGAAAAACCGTAAAAGCCGTAGACGTTCTTGTACCGGGCCTTGGAGAAATCATCGGCGGTTCTGAACGCGAAGAAGATTACGACAAACTTCTTAACCGCATCAAAGAACTCGGCCTCAAACCGGAAGACTACAGCTGGTATCTCGACCTCCGCAAGTTCGGTACAGTTCCGCACTCTGGATTCGGTCTCGGTTTTGAACGCCTTCTTCTTTATGTAACAGGAATGCAGAACATCCGTGATGTAATTCCTTATCCGCGCGCTCCAAAATTAGCCGACTTCTAATACGGACGAATCAAGGAAATTGAAAAAGCGGCGGGCACTGACAAACATAACCGTTTCTCAAGGATTATTCCTTACGATAAAGTTCTTTTTGCAGAACGGTTTGTTTTCTTATGCAAGTGCCTGCTCTTTTGACTTTTTATTTTCTTTTATCCCGATTTTAATGATGATTGTTTCTGTCCTGGTACGAATTCTTCACGCCTCGCCGGAAACAATTCAGTCAATCTTTAATGTGGTACCTGCCCTGGGTGAATATTTTGACCCGGAGTTACTTACTTCTGCGGTTTCAACGGTCAATAAATTCAATCCGGTCGAATTTTTGCTTATTATCTTTATCATCTGGATGGCCCGCCGCTTCTTTGCTTCGGTTTTTGCAAGCATGATTGCAATCTTTCAGGGAAAGCATCACCGTAAACCGATGGTAAATCAGATTTTAGCCATTGTTTTTGAATTAATCGTAATTTTTACAGTAATTATGATTATTTTTTCTTTTACAACGCTCAAAACAATCATCAACCAGCCGATTTTTCATGACGTTCCGCAGTTTGCTTTTATTCAGGATGGATTTTTGTCAGGCCGATGGGTTCAATACCTTCCTAACATTTTGATTTTTGCAACAGTTACCCTGCTATACTGGGGTTCTGCCGGAACAAAACCTTCGATGATTCTTTGCGCCGCAACAAGTTTTGGCTGTACAGTAAGTTTCTGGGTTTTCCGCTTTGTAATGCACCTTTTTTTGAATGTCGGAAAGTACAATTTGATTTACGGCTTTTTGAGCCACGCAATCATTCTGTTCATGGACATTTACTTTTTCTTTATGTTCTATCTGTTTTTTGCACAGATGATTTTTGTTTACCAGTTCTTTGACGAACTGTTGCTTGGTGAACTTTATCTTCTGCCAAAACAGGACGACTGCACCTGGTGGTCATCATTAAGACGCGCTCTTTTTATCAGACCGGACTACCTGATTGCAAATGACACAAACATAATTCATCTGGATGCGGGGCAGTCCGTTTTTGAACCGGGCGACACTGATCTTAATGCTTATTATATCGTTCACGGACAGGTTGCCGTAAAAAACGACAACGGCACGGACAATATATTCAGCCGAGGAGACTTCTTTGGCGAATTGAACTGTATTCTGGGTTCAAAAAGAACAGGTTCTGCCTACGCTGTGGACAACGCACAGATTGTAAGGATTGACGGAGACACATTCCGCTCCCTTGCACAGAAAAACCCGGTTGTTACAAGTAAGGTTATGAGTCAGATAAGTTCATACTTTACCATGTATCTCGAACACGACGAATTATTATAGTCTTTTATTTTCTAACTGATATTCATTTATTCAATTTTTTAATATACTACACAGGTAAGGAATTTATATGAATCGCTCAAAAATTGTAGTTTTAGACTTTGGTTCCCAGTACGCTCACTTAATTGCAAAAAGATTCCGTATGCTGGGCTATTATTCAGAAATTGCCCTTCCAAGCGCAGACCTTTCTGTCTTTGAAGGCGCAAAAGGAATTATTTTTTCCGGCGGACCATCAAGTGTTTACGATGAAAAGGTTCCGGAATTCAACGAAAAGATTTTAACACTCCCGCTTCCAATTCTCGGACTCTGCTACGGACACCAGCTCATGTCCAAGTCATACGGCGGCAATGTCGGTAAGGCAGACGTCGGTGAATTCGGTTTTGCACAGCTCAACCTTTCTGACGCAGGCAAACAGAGCCCTCTTTTTAAGGATGTATCTCCTGTAACACAGGTATGGATGAGCCACCAGGACGCAGTTTTGTCACTCGCAGACGGTTTTGAAGTAATCGGTTCAACAAAAGACTGCCAGTTTGCAGCATTGCAGAACCTTGATAAAAAAAGATTTTCTCTCCAGTGCCACTGCGAAGTAAAGGATACTCCGGAAGGAAACAAGATATTCAAAAACTTTGCCGACATCTGCGGAATGGAAATCAACTGGGATGAAGACACAGTTTTGAACCATATTATGGATTCAATCAAAACAGACGCAAAAGACAAGAACGTGCTTTTGTTCCTGAGCGGCGGAGTGGACTCAACAGTAGCCTTCGCCCTGTTGAATAAGGCTCTGGGTCAGGACAGAGTTCTCGGTCTCCATATCGACAACGGCTTTATGCGCAAAAACGAAAGCAAAAACGTTGCAGACGCTTACAAAAAGTTTGGATTCAATAATTTTATCGTAGAAGACGCAAGCCAGAGCTTTCTTGACGCAATAAAGGGACTTACGGACCCGCAGAAAAAGCGCATGGCAGTAGGCGAAAACTTTATCACAGTGCGCGACAGAGTTGTTGCAGCACAAAAACTTGACGAAGACAAATGGATGCTCGCCCAGGGAACATTGTATCCGGACATCATTGAATCGGGCGGAACCAAAAATTCAAATACAATCAAAACTCATCACAACCGCGTTGAAGGAATCCAGAAACTCATCGCACAGGGAATGATTATTGAACCATTAAAAGACCTGTACAAGGATGAAGTTCGTGCAATCGGTAAAAAACTCGGCCTTGATGATGAACTTGTAATGCGCCACCCGTTCCCGGGACCAGGACTTTCGATTAACGTTTTGTGCTCTGACGGAAAGCTTTCTGACGCAGACAAAAAAGAAATCGACGACGCAAACAAAGAGCTTAATTCAATTGAACTCCATCACTTCTGCGAACACTGTACTGCCAGTCTCGAAAGATTTGTTCTTCCTGTAAAATCAGTAGGAGTTCAGGGAGACTTCAGGACATACAGATTCCCGGCAGTATTGAGATTCCAGAAGGAAGAAGGCGGATTCTATCACTTTCCGAAGCACTGGAAAAAGGTTGAAGACACATCGAGCGACCTTACAAACGCCGCAAAACTTATCAACCGCTGCGTTCTCTGTCTCTGGCAGAACCCGAACGTAAAAGACAGCGACATGAAGCTTCAGGAAGGTTACTGCGACAAACGCCGCCTCGACCAGCTCCGCGAAGTTGACAACATCGTTTTGACTCATCTTCATAAAACAGGCTGGTACGACAAAATTTTCCAGCACCTTACAATCGATATTCCATACGCTTCAAGTGCAGAGCGCGCAAGTTTTGTTCTCCGCCCTGTATGCTCGGAAGACGTAATGACAGCCCGCTTTGCACAGCTTGACCGTGAACTTTTGCTCAATATCGTAAAAGAAATTTCAGAGCTCGGCTTTGTTGACGCAATCTACTACGACTGTACAAACAAACCGCCTGCAACATTCGGCTGGGAGTAATTATTAGTCTGCACTATTCTGCAAAAGTTCTGTGAGCATCGGTATCAGCTGCTTTTTGCGGCTTACGACGCCTTTTAATTCAAATGCATTTTCTTCAAAGCGCGGAAAGTTGAGGCTCTGCAAAAACTTTTCTTCTCCCCAAATTATCATAATCGAAGAAAGAGAAGAAATGTCTGTTACGAGCAGTGCAGAAAAGAGAGCGCCCCTTCCCCTGCACTCGCTCTGGAGAGTCTGGGTCAGTTTTTCGTACTGTTTCATTAATTCGTCAGTGCCGTCCACTTCTATCTGACTTACGGTAAATGACTTTCCGCCTTCGCGGTATTCTTTCATGTCCTGGTTTACAATTTCTTCTGCGCTTCGGCCTGAGATTCTGCTGCCTGCGCGGATAATTTCTTCACCAAGGGCCTGGTAATCAATTTTTGTAAGTGAAGAAAGATAATCTGCAATCTGGATATCAACTTCTGTCGTTGTGGCGGATTTTAATATCAAAGTGTCGCTCAAAATTCCACAGAGAAGGAGTTTTGCAGTTTTCTGAGGAAGTTCAACTTTTTGTTCAATAAACAGCTTTGTGATTATTGTCGAAGTTGAACCCAGAGGAACATTGATAAAAGAAATCGGATATTTTGTAGAAGGAGCTCCGATTCTATGATGGTCCACAATGTCAGTAATTCTGTAGTTTTCAATTCCGTCGACTGCCTGCGATAGCTCATTGTGGTCTACGAGGGCAACCTGTATTTTTGGTTCATGGTGCAGATCAAGTTCGCTCAGGATGCCGGTTACGCGGTTTTCTGAGTCTACAACAGGAAGTACGCGGCTGACTGATTTTTTAATCAGGGGTGCCACTTTTTGAATTGAATCATCAGCGTGAACGGGCTTAACCGAGTGGTCGCACATTACGCGTACCGGAGTTGAATATAAAATGAGCATTGATGTAGAAGCCGTATCATACGAACTTACAATTATGCTGGTTCCGCTCTTTTTTGCCTGTTCAATTATTTCATCCGAAGGAACCCTGTCCGCACTCAAAACAAGGGCGCTGATTCCTTTTTCCACGCACAACTTTTGAATATCGCTTCTGTCTCCGGTAACAACAACAACCTTTCCGTCACTGTGTTCTTCCAGAGTTTTTTTGAATGAATCAAAACTTGTGGCTCCCGAAATTATCGTGTATTTATGAAGTTCCTCACCTTCAAAGCCGCGGTTCAAAACTTTTGCGTTTAAAGTCTTCTGCATCAGACTGATATCCGTAAAAACGCTTATGTGATGAGCCGGATTCAATACTTCAAAAATATTTTTGGAAAAGGAATTGTAATTCAATATGGCTTTGTACACGCCGTTTTCATCGACTACGGGCATTGCCTTACGGCCGCTTTCCCTCATCAAAGCCGCTGCTTCCCAGAACGAAGTCATCTGGTTTATGCAGTCAACTTTTTCGTTCATGTACCAGCGCACCTTTGGATTAAGGTCGGGGATAAACTCAGGCGGTGTTACGCCAAACTTTTTGTAAATATAGTCTGTCTGAGGATTTAACTTTCCGGCGCGGCAGGCCCTGTAAGAATCATTTGTGGTTTTGCTCTTTAAATATGCAAAGGCTGTTGCGCTGACAACTGAGTCTGTATCGGGATTTTTATGACCAAAAACATAAATTGAATTATTCATATCGCTTCCACAAACTCAGTATCAGACTGTAGAACTAAATCTTTCCGGCGCTCTTTTTGCGTACAGGTTCGCTTGTAACATTTACGCCGAGCTTTTTAAAGATTTTCTGGTCAACTTCGCTGAGCATAACTGTTGTATGAACCTGACATCCATTCAATTTTGGAAGCTGTTCGAGGGCGAGCTTGCAGTTTGGATCTTTTGGACTGAGCATTGCAAGGGCGACAAGAACTTCGTCTGTATGAAGACGCGGGTTATTGCCCTTAAGATAATTAACCTTCATATTCTGGATAGGTTCAATCATATCTTTTGGAATAAGCTTAACTTTGTGGTCGATTCCTGCAAGGTGTTTTGTCGCATTCAAAATAAGGGCCGCACAGGTTCCAAGAAGGCTTGAAGTTTCGCTTGTGATGATTGTGCCGTCTTCGAGTTCGATGGCGGCCGCAGGAACTCCACTTTTGGCTCCGCGCATTGTTGCGGCAACTGTTACCTTTCGGTCTTCGGCAGTGATTTTTGCCTGCTTCATCAAAAGTGCAATTTTATTAACTTCGTTTTCGCTGGCCTTATCGTCAATCAGATCATCAAGAGCGCTGAAATAACGGCGGATGATTTCCTGCTTACTTGCTTCGCAGCAGGCTTCGTCGTCAAAAATACAATAACCTGCCATGTTAACGCCCATGTCTGTCGGGCTCTTGTACGGGTTTTCTCCGTAGATGCCTTCAAAAATTGCATTCAATACAGGGAAAATTTCGATATCGCGGTTGTAGTTAACTGTTGTTTTTCCGTAAGCTTCCAGGTGGAACGGGTCAATCATGTTAACGTCATTCAAATCGGCTGTTGCGGCTTCGTATGCAAGGTTAACAGGGTGCTTGAGCGGAAGGTTCCAGATCGGGAAGGTTTCAAATTTTGCGTAGCCGGCCTTGATTCCTTTTTTGTTGTCCTGATAAAGCTGGCTCAGACAAACAGCCATCTTTCCTGAACCAGGTCCAGGTGCAGTTACAACAACGAGAGGACGTGTTGTTTCTACGTAATCGTTTTTACCATACCCTTCATCACTGTCAATCAGGGCAACGTTGTTAGGATAACCTTCGATTGTGTAGTGATAATAGCAGTTGATATTCATGCGCTTGAGTTTTGCGCGGAATGTTTTAGCGCTTTCCTGGCCCTTAAAGTGCGTAATTACAACTGAGCCGACCATAAGCCCGCGGTTCTGGAATTCATCACGGAGGCGCAATACGTCCTTGTCGTAAGTAATTCCGAGGTCACCGCGAACCTTGTTTTTTTCGATGTCTACAGCGCTGATTACGATAACAATTTCTGCGTAATCAGCAAGCTGCATAAGCATTTTTAATTTTGAATCAGGTTCAAATCCAGGCAGGACGCGGCTTGCGTGATAGTCATCAAATAGTTTGCCGCCAAATTCCAGGTAAAGTTTATTACCAAACTTTGAAATTCTTTCTTTAATGTGTTCCGACTGTATCTTCAGATACTTTTCATTGTCAAATCCGTTTCTCATAACGGAATTAAATTATAGTGGAATTCAAAAGAAATTTAAACTGGAATTTACTTACAAAGAACAGATTTTAGGATTTTTAACCCTTCGTCAATTTCCTTGTAAGAAATATTAAGCGGCGGAACCATACGCAGTGTATTTGCGCCGGCTGTCGAAGTCAAAAGCCCCGCATCCAAAAGTTCTTTTTCGATTTCAAGCGCAGAATTCGGCTGAACGATATCCACACCGATCATCAGACCTTTTCCGCGGATTTCGCCGGCAACAGGGCTGTTCCATGAGGCAATTTCTTTTCTAATGTATTCACCCTTTTCCTTTACACTGTCGAGGAATCCAGGTTTCTGAAGTTCATGAAGAACAACAAGTCCTGCGGCGCAGGCAAGAGGGTTTCCTGCAAAAGTTGACTGATGATCACCGGCCTTAAATACGCCTTCTGCCTTGCCGCGGAATAGAATTCCGCCCATTGGAACGCCGCCTGCAACTCCCTTGGCAAAACTTACTACTTCAGGTTCAAAACCAAGTTCATCGCTTGCAAGGAGGGCGCCTGTTCTACCAAATCCGGTCTGAACTTCGTCTGCCATTACAATTGCACCGGCATCGCGAGCGGCCTTTGCGGCAGCCTTTGCCCATTCAGGATCAATCAGGTTTACCCCGCCTTCGCCCTGTACGCATTCAATTAAAAGTGCGGCAGTTGTATCGTCAAAGGCAGTTTTGATTGCTTCCCAGTCGTTCGGCTTGATAGTCTTAAAACCTTCAACATATGGAGCAAAGTAGTCCGGATGAAATTTGTCCTGGCCGGTTGCGGTCAGAGTTGCCATCGTTCTTCCGTGGAAGGAACTTTCCAGGGTATAAATTACGTGACGTTTTGATCCGCCGTTCAAAAAACCGTATTTGCGTGCAAGTTTGATTGCCGCTTCGTTACCTTCGCCGCCTGAGTTTCCAAAGTAAACTCCGCTGAAGCCTGTAGCCTTTAAAAGTTCATCTGCAAATTGAACTCCAACATCGCTTACAAAATAATTACAGATGTGAATCTGTTTTTTTGCCTGCTTTGAAACTGCTTTTACGAGAGGCTTAAAATTGTGCCCGAGACAGTTAACGGCAATTCCTGCGAGAAAGTCTATGTATTTTTTGCCGTTGATGTCCCAGCAGGTTGAATCCTTTCCTTTTACAAATGTAACATCGAACGAACCATAATTATTTACAACTTTTTTTGAACCCATAAAAATACTCCAGATTAATAAATCATTGTGCCGATACCGCGGTCACTGAACATTTCTATCAAAAGTGAATGTGGAACGCGGCCGTCGATAATGTGTGTTCGTGGAACACCGCCGTTACGGGCCATCATACAGCATTCAATTTTTGGAATCATACCGCCTGAGATTGTACCGTCGTCAAAATACTTTTGAACATCTTCAATATGAATTCTCTGAATCAAAGATTTTGGATCATTTACATCACGCAGAACGCCCGGCACATTTGTAAGCTGAACAAATTTTTCGGCCTTGAGCGCGATTGCAATTTTTGCAGCCGCTGTGTCCGCATTGATGTTGTAGCGGCTGTTGTCTCCCTGTTCGCCCAGGGCAACTGTGCTTACAACAGGAATAAATCCTTCGTTAAGAAGTGATTCAATAATATGAGGATTAACTTCTGTAACTTCGCCTACATACCCCAGGTCAACACCGTCTTTGTCGATTTTCTTTGCGCGTAAAAGTCCGCTGTCTACGCCGCTCAATCCGACAGCCTTTCCGCCTTCCTGAAGGAGTATGCCGCAGATATCTTTATTCAGCTTGCCGGTCAAAACCATCTGAACAATTTCCATGGTTTCGGCATCTGTATAGCGCAGTCCATTGATGAATTTTGATTCTTTTCCGACTCTTTCGAGCATGTGGTTGATTTCAGGGCCGCCGCCGTGAACGAGAACTACCTTGATACCGATTGTGCTGAGAAGAACAATGTCCTTCATTACGGCAGATTTGAGTTCTTCATTGAGCATTGCGTTTCCGCCGTATTTTACTACAACGGTTTTACCAACCCAGTGTCTGAAATATGGAAGGGCCTGAACAAGTACATCTGACCAGCGGCCGTTATCAAGTCTTGGATTTTCTACAAAAGTTGTTTCTTCTGACATTATGTTCTGTAATCTCCATTAATTTTTACGTAATCGTAAGTTAAGTCGCAGCCCCAGGCAGTTCCTGTTGCAGAACCGTCCTCAAGTTCAACCAGTATTTCTACAGCTTCTTCTGTAAGGATTTTTTTAGCCTTGTCTTCGTCAAAATTGAGCGGAACACCGTGGTCAAAAACTTTGATTACAGACTGTTCTCCGCCGTTGATTTTTCCGTTTTCAAAATAACGCTTTGCACCCTTACGGCTCATGAATGAAACCGATGTTTTTTCCGGTGTAAAGAAATATCCTGAGTAGCCCATTGCATCGAGTATGCGGCCCCAGTTTGCGTCAGCTCCAAAAAAGGCTGCCTTTACAAGGTTTGAACAGATTACGGCTTTTGCAAGTCCGCGGGCGTTTTCTACAGTGTCGGCACCTGTGATGTTGCATGTTACGAGGCGGCTCGCACCTTCTCCGTCGGCAGCAATTTTCTGTGCCATCTGTGTATTCAATTCGTTGAGCGCGGCAACAAAGTCGTCAAAGTCCTTGCCTTCCGAAGTAATTTCATTGTTGCCTGCCATTCCGTTTGCAAGAAGAATAAGTGAGTCGTTGGTTGAAGTATCGCCGTCAACTGAAACGCAGTTGTAAGTTCCTGCAGCAGAGATACGGAGAGCCTTTTCAAGCATTTCGCTCGAAATTGCGCAGTCTGTTGTGATAAAGCCGAGCATTGTTCCGAGGTTGATGTGAATCATTCCGCTTCCCTTTGCCATTGTTCCCATGCGTACTGTTTTGCCGCCGATTTGTGTCTCGAGTGCAACTTCCTTGTACTGTGTGTCGGTTGTCATAATTGCGACGCGGGCTTCTTTGTGACCTTCCTTTGAAAGTCCGTCAGCAAGGGCGTCCATTCCGTTGAGGATTTTTGAAACATCGAGCTGCTGGCCGATTACGCCGGTAGAAAGGACAAGTACGTCGTCAGAAGCGATATTCAATTTTGCGGCAACGGCAATGGCTTCTTTTTCTGCGTTTTTGTAGCCTTCGGCGCCGGTGCAGGCGTTTGCGTTTCCTGAATTTGCGATTACGGCCTGTGCCTTACCGTTTGCGATATGATCTTTTGTGAGTTTGACACATTCAGCCTTTACGCGGTTTTGTGTAAATACACCTGCTGCATTACAGAGTTTTTCGCTGTAAATCAGTGCTGTGTCGTTTGTTTTTCTGCTGGATTTGATTTTGTTAAGAATGCCGTTGGCTGTAAAGCCCTTGGCTGCAGTAACACCGCCGTCAATAAATGAATATGCCATACCGTCCCCTTATTAAGGAAATTTGTAAAAGCCGTGCAATAAAATTGTATTTTTATGCACGACTTTTACATAAATATGCATTCAGTATATGCTAATGCGGTTTATTATGCAAGAGATTAGAATGTTGCCAGAGTCTTTTCGATTCTTGCGATTGAGCGCTCTTCACCGAGTACCCAGATTGAACCGATGAGCGGTGGAGAAACGCGGCTGCCTGTTACAGCCATACGGATTGGCATCATAAAGTCACCAAGTTTGATTCCGAGTTTTTCGGCGCAAGCCTTGGCCATTTCTTCTGCTTCGTCGTGAGTTTTTCCAAAGATGTTCTTTACAAAAGATTTTGCTTCTTCAAGAACTTCTTTTGTTTTAGCTTCATCAAGTCTTTTTGGAACAATTTCTTCTTTTGGCGGAACTGCCGGTTCTGTAAACATAAAGTGAACCATTTCTGCAGCTTCTGTCAAAAACTTCAATCGTTCCTGAATCAAAGGCATGAGGCCGAGCAGGGTCTTTTTAACGTCTGCGCTGCTCATGTTCATTGATTTGTCTACGCAGTAAGGTTCTCCGTCCTCGCCGAGTGCAACGCCCGAATACTCGGGGCCAACTTTTGGAGCCGGCTGCGGGTTTTCCGGGTTGATTTCGAGGGTAGCATCGCCTGTTCCTGTGATAAATGGAAGGGTCCATTTGTACAGTTCTTCTGCGCTGAGCTGGCGGATGTAGTTTCCGTTGTAGAATTCAAGTTTTTTATAATCGAATACGGCCGGTGCCTTATTCAGGTGTTCGAGTTTAAAGTTCTTTGCAAGTTCTTCGAGTGTGTAGAATTCCTTGCCTTCTTCGTATGAACAGCCGAGAAGAGCCACATAGTTTACAATTGCCTGCGGGAGATATCCGCGTGCACGGAATTCATTTACAGAAGTTGAACCATGACGTTTAGAAAGTTTTTTACCGTCTGAACCGTTTACCATCGGAAGGTGACAGAATTCAGGGTGTTCCCAGCCGAAGGAGCGGTACATCTGAACATGCAGCGGTGTAGAAGGGATCCATTCCTGGGCGCGCATAACATGAGAAATCTTCATCATGTGGTCGTCAACGATGTTTGCAAGGTGATATGTCGGGAATCCGTCGCTCTTGAGCAAAACAGGGTCCGGAGAAATGTCTTCGTTTTTCCATGTAATGTCGCCAAGGATGTGGTCGTGGAATTTTGTTTCGCCTTCCATCGGTACTTTAAGACGGATTACATAAGGTTTTCCGGCGTCGAGATTTGCCTTAACTTCTTCCGGAGTCAAATGACGGCAGTTTCTGTCATAGCCTGGAGCCATTTTGTTTTCTGTCTGAATTTTGCGGATGCGTTCAAGGCGTTCTGCGTCACAGAAACAGTAATATGCTTCGCCGTTTTCGATGAGTTTTTGAGCATATTTTTTGTAAAGCTCAAAACGTTCGCTCTGAACATAAGGTCCGTATTCGCCGCCTTTATCACCGCCTTCGTCCCAGTCGATACCGAGCCATGCCATTGTGTCATAAAGGTTTTTTACGTATTTTTCGTCATAACGTGTGCGGTCTGTGTCTTCAAGACGAAGAATAAATTTTCCGCCCTTTGAACGTGCGTACAAATAATTAAAAAGAGCAGTACGAACACCACCGATATGCTGCATACCGGTTGGACTAGGAGCGTAACGAACGCGTACTTCTTTTTCTTCTGTTGCCATAATAAAAGCCTCTGTATAATCGTTTATTTTGTCCTATTAACAATACGGACTTTTTAGGTTATTATATTAAAAATTTGCAGATTGTGGAATACAATAGGCATCAGGAGCCTCTTTTATATGGATAAAAAAGCAGACTACAAAATCTTTGGAAAAAAAGTCTTCTTTCTCTACCCTTCTTTCACCTTCCAAAGCGAGGTCATTGACCGTCTCAGAACACTTGAATACGAAGTTTACATCTTAAACGATTATAAAATCGTAAAAAACATTCTCTTAAAAAATCCGGATTCACTTTTATACATCAATATCGACAACAACTTTAACGCAAACACCTGGATTAATTTCATCCAGTCAATCGAAGACAGTTCAGAACGATACGGTAACTGCAAAATCGGTATCTTTGCCGAAAAAACACCAACAGATACTGTAAAACGCTTTGACAGGGAAATTCTCCACGAAGCCGAAAATATTTCTTTAACCGGCGACTGGGATGAAAACTTCCGCGCAGTTGTAAAGCTTCTGGACATGCACGAAGCAAAGGGAATGCGCCAGTACGTCCGCACAACCTGTAAAAATGACAGCACTGCAGAAGTATTCTGGCTTGAAAAGAATAAAATGTTTAAGTTCAAGCTGATTGATATCAGTTCAACCGGGCTTGCGGTAAAAATACCTGAAAAAATGGCAGGCCAGCTGCATCCGGGACAGCTCTTAAAAAATATCAGCGTGATGCTCAGGGGAAACGCACTCAAAATCAATGCAAGTATCTTTGCAATCAAGGCCGGACGTCCATTCTGCACCGGCGTATTTATGATTCAAAACGATACGGCCAAAAGCGCGATCGAAACAATCAGAATCTATATTTCAGAAAACCTGTACCGCCTTGTTGAAGACTCGATTTTCGGCATGCAGATTGACCGCACCGATTACAGTCTCGACAAGGTTGTAACAAAATAATACGTCGAGTCAAGGCACGCATACGCTTAAAGCCTTGACTTCGCCGTTTTTAGGGTTTGTAATAAACCCTAAATTAATCGCCTGTAACTGTAACCCAGAAAATCTTAGTTCCGTCGCCTACATATTTTTTATAGGCGTCTATAACATCTTTTGCACTTACATCCTGCACCTGTTTTGAACGCTTGAGATAAGTGCCGTAGAAATTTGAGTACTCCAGGGATGTTACGATGTTTGCAGCAACTCCCGCCGCATTCTGTCCGGAATCAAAAAGTGTCGTAATGTATTTGTTTTTATACTGATCAAGTTTTGCTTCCACGCCTTTTTTATCCGGGAACATTGCGATTGACTCGCTGATAAGACGCCTTATGTTTTCTTTATCGCTGATTTTGTATGCGCTGATTACACCTGCCATATTCCGGCCGCTGAGCACGCCGGAACCTATTGAATACACTGCCCCGCCCTCTTCACGCACGTGGCTGAAGAAAATATCATCCAGGTACATCAGGCTGATTGCAAATGCAACATAATCTTTATCATAGCGGTTTGGACAGTAAAAAAGCCCTGCCGAATATGCACTTGCACC
>JAEENG010000172.1 GCA_016283615.1 Treponema sp. | reverse complement strand
TGCAGGCTTAGTTTTGACATCGATTGAGTATACAGGTGTCAGATCTTCGGCAATACTTCTCAGGTTACAGTACACCAGCGCATCATACCAGTTTACATAATATGCCGGGTAATTATCCCCAATACTGTAATTTCCGAATTTCGTTGGCGGCTTGTCGCTAGGATCCATCTCCCAGGAATATTGAGTGCTACCCCCATAAAAACAGTATGTTTCATATTCTTTCTGAGTTACCTCGTGGTCGCACACGTACATATCTCCGATAGTCACAGTACGTCCAGAGATAAACACCCTGGAGTCACTTACAGCGCCGCTCACAGTTGCACCATTTACCCTGACAAATCCCGGATAGTAGGTATCCTTAAATGTCTCGTACTTTTGTCCGGATGTATCCACGCTCACAACTGTATATGTATAACTTGTTGTGCTGTCGTCCCCAGTAAACTCATAAGAGGTTGTTCCCCTGTTAATTTTATACGTAGGTCCCGGTGATTCTGCAGTGCCTGTTTTATAGTCGAAAGTGATTTCAACATGATCTAACCAGTCATCATCCGGCTCAGTCCAGTTCACTGTCACTTTATAATTGTCATTGGATTGCTGGTAAAGTGCCGTATGCTTAATATCTGTAACTTTTGGCGGAATGAAGTTACGGCAGGCGTAGTAATACTCTGCATCACTTGTGTAGTTTTCAATTACGTCGTATGCCCCAAGCTCAAACTGGTGGATTCCGTTATACAACAAAGCATAATCATAATCAAAACTTTTACTGTTATAATCAAGAGAAACTGAAGTTTCCTTTTCAAAGCAGGAACGGTTAAAATTAGCTCCACTGTTTGTGTTTATGTCTTCTATAAGACTCTCGTTATATGAAATTGTTGTATTTGAGTTTCCGTATGCAAAAATCTGCAGTCCCCCGGCAGGCACTGTAAACGTTTTTCCATTTGGTGCAATTAAACTTTGCCCCTCATAGGCAAACATTAATCTTTCTGTGACGGTAAGTCTTTCCACACCTGCAGTGCCTGTAGTTGAGTCGTCCGCGGTAAATTTTACATTAAATGCCCAGCGTCCGTCTGTTAAAGAATCCGTACTGATAGAAGCTTTGTCAGAATCGTCTGTCCATGCACTTGTAGTGACACTTTTTTCCTCTGATCCGGTACGTTCTTTAAGTTTAAACTCTGCATCGCTGATTAAAGGTCCCATATTGTCACCTACAGTTCCAACCTGGTACAGAAGTTTGTAGTCGCTTCCCAATGGAATTCCGTCGGCATCCTTTACGCTGCCCGAGATTTTTACAAGTACAAAGGAGTTATCCGGGACCCATGTATCACGGCTTGATGCACGAACAGAATAGCCGAGGCACTTATTGCCCTCTGTGAAAGCCGGACTTGAAAAGTATTTTGTTGTCATGACTTTTTCTTCTGATAGTTCCTCCGCAGGGCTTTTGAGGATATAAATTGAGACATTAGCGTAGCCGGTTATGTTTCCCTCGTCACCTTCTGGAACAAAGGAAGATTCCTCCATCGGCTTTGAAAAATACAGTTTTACAGGGTTTGTACGGTAAAGTCCGTTTGCGTTCGGGGACGGAACAGTGTAGCTTACGGAAGGCCGGATTACAGGAGTAAACTTTACGGACCAGCCGTCAGAAAGCGTAACATCAGAATCCTCTTTTATGCGGATTTTAAATGTGGAAGAAGAAAGATCTGCCGGAGTCTGAGCGTTTTCTGTGTCAATGTCAAAAACTGCGTTTTTCTCTTCTTCTGTTGCAGGAGTTCCGTCTTTTTTATAAAAGATAACTGTACCGATTTTTTTGTCGGTCGCTTTTCCAAAGCAGTCAAATGCATAGCTTTCCGAGCAGGTAACAACAAGGGAAATGTAACTTCCTGGAGTCATTTTCTGAGCACCCGCATAATTTACGGAACAACCCGTTCCGGCAGTGAAAGAAACCTTAGGAAATGCAATACATTCCGGTACGATGTACAGGTTTGAGGCGGATTTGAGTACAGAAATCACGCAGTAAGAAGCATTAGTTGAATCGCTGAAAGTAACACAGGTCTCATCAAGTTCGGTCTGGTTTTCGCTTCCATAGTTTGAATAAGCCTTCCATTCCTTAAAGATGTAGTCATCTGAATTCAATTTAAAAGTGAGGGGATATGTGTATGTGCTTCCAAGTTTTACAACACTTGGAGCAGATGTAACCTTTCCCTGGGCGTCACTTTCCGGTGCCACATTAAGCGTACATGAAGGAATTGCAGCGCAGACCGGAATAATTCTTAAGCCTTCCACACTTTCGTGAACCGTTACCTCACAGTAAGCGGGATTCTGGTTGTTGGAAAACTCAATTATACTGGCTGCAAGGGGAGTGTTCTGGCCGTCTGTTTTGTAATTGGAAAAAGCCTGCCAGCCGGAAAAATGATATTCACCGGAGTCAATTTCAAAACCCACTGTAAAAGGCATGTCAATCTTTACACTGGTTTTAGACATGGTAACTGTTCCATGAAGGGTTGACTCAGGGGCTACGACAAGGTCGCAGGTTGGCCAGGCGTGGCATACAGGCACAATACGCACGTTTGTTCCGATTGATTTTAAGAATGTAACCGTACAGTTTTTAGGATCTGCGGGATTAGAAAAAACTGCATAAGCGTCAGAAAGCTCCTGCTGGTTTTCTGTGCCGTAATAAATATATGCGGCCCATCTGTCAAAAATAAAATTGTCTTCGGACTCTTTTTCAAAAGAAATTTCACAGGGATAGCCCAGCTTTACGGATGTAATTGAATCCGACACCTGTCCGTGGCTTGTATCAACCGGGGCTACCGTTACAGAAACTGATTCTGCATTTGCGTAGTTAATTTCGTCTTCAAGCTGATTTTTTACGTTTCTGTTGTCCAGGAAGTTTTCACAGCCTGTAATAAACAGAAAACAGGCCATAGAAGTTAATAGAATTGAATTGATGCTTTTTTTCATGCTGCACTCTCCATGATGCTTTACAACAATATATTATAACCACTCATATAATTTTAGACAATTATTCAAGGATAATTCAATTCTCATACTCCCGTGCATTTACGGGAAAACACCCTTGGAAAACGCCCTTATTGAGGGAAAGAATTGAATTCATTATAATATTCTAACTTCTATACAAACATTTGCGGGAGGCATGATAAAAATTACATCCCTGGTAATTTTTATCATGGGCAGATTTTGCCGTTGGCAAAACTGCGATATCGTGCCTCCTGCACGACCGCTAACGCGGACTTTATAAGGAGATTGCAAAATGTATCCATTTCAGAATATTGAGCCTAAGTGGCAGAAATATTGGGAAGAAAACAAAACTTTCCGCGCTAAAGAAGACGAAAAATTTCCAAAAGAAAAACGCCGTTATGTACTTGATATGTTCCCTTATCCAAGCGGGGCAGGCCTGCATGTAGGTCACCCGGAAGGTTATACCGCAACTGATATTTACTGCCGTTACCTCCGCATGAACGGTTACAATGTTCTTCATCCGATGGGATACGACGCATTCGGTCTTCCTGCAGAAAACTACGCCATCAAAACAGGAACCCACCCTGCAACAACCACATTCCAGAACATCGATCACTTTACACAGCAGATCAAGGCCCTCGGTTTTTCTTATGACTGGGACCGCTGCGTAATTACATGTACACCTGATTATTACAAATGGACACAGTGGATTTTTCTCCAGCTTTATAAAAAGGGACTTGCCTACGAAGCAGAAACACCGATCAACTGGTGTCCGAGCTGTCTGACAGGTCTTGCAAACGAAGAAGTTAAGGAAGGTCACTGTGACCGCTGCGGTGCTCAGGTTACTCACAAAGTTATCCGCCAGTGGATTTTAAAAATTACTGCCTATGGTGACCGCCTTCTTGAAGATCTGGACGGTCTTGACTGGCCTGACAGCGTTAAGGCAATGCAGCGCAACTGGATCGGCCGCTCAGAAGGTGCCGAAGTTGACTTTACCGTAGCTGACAAAGACGGAAAACCAACCGACCAGAAACTCCGTGTTTACACAACAAGATGTGATACACTGTTCGGTGCAACCTACATGGTTGTTTCTCCGGAACACCCTCTTATCGAAAAACTCACAACTGCGGAACAGAAAGATGCAGTTACAAAATACCGCGAACAGGCTGCAAAGAAGAGCGACCTTGAACGCACTGACCTTGCAAAGGACAAGACCGGTGTATTTTCAGGAAGTTACGCAATCAACCCGGTAAACGGCAAGCTCATCCCGATCTGGGTTGCAGACTATGTTCTGATTTCTTACGGTACAGGTGCAATCATGGCCGTTCCTGCCCACGATACCCGTGACTGGGACTTTGCAAAAAAATTCAACCTGCCGATTATTGAAGTCCTCAAATCAGAAGTAGATGTTCAGACTCAGGCATGGACAGAAGACGGAGTTCACGTAAATTCTGAATTCCTGGATGGATTGAATAAAAAAGATGCCATCGCAAAAATGCTCGAATTCCTTGAAGAAAAGAAAATCGGCAAAAAGGCAGTAAACTACAAGCTCCGTGACTGGGTATTCAGCCGCCAGCGCTACTGGGGTGAACCGATTCCGCTGGTACACTGTCCAAAGTGCGGTACAGTTGCAGTTCCGGAAAGTGAACTTCCATTGCAGCTCCCTGATGTAAAGACTTACCAGCCGACAGGTACAGGAGAAAGCCCTCTTGCAGGAATCGACTCGTGGGTTAACTGCAAGTGTCCTCAGTGCGGCGGAGATGCACGCCGGGAAACAAACACAATGCCTCAGTGGGCAGGAAGCTGCTGGTACTATCTGCGCTACCTTGACCCTAAAAACGACAAGGCATTCTGCGACAAAAAAACAGAAAACTACTGGATGCCGGTTGACCTTTACGTCGGCGGTGCAGAACACGCTGTTCTCCACCTCCTCTACGCACGCTTCTGGCACAAGGTTCTCTATGACCTCGGTGTAGTTTCTACAAAAGAACCGTTCCAGCGCCTTATCAACCAGGGTATGATTACTTCTTTTGCATTCCAGCGAAAGAACAAGTCCCTCGTTGCAGTTGATGCCGTAACTGAAAAAGACGGAAAATTCTATGCAAACGACGACAACGAAGAACTTGAACGCGTTGTTGCAAAAATGAGTAAGTCTCTCAAGAACGTTGTTAACCCTGACGAAATGATTAAAACTTACGGTGCAGACAGTGTCCGCATGTACGAAATGTTTATGGGACCGCTTACAGTTTCTAAACCATGGAATACACAGGGTCTCATTGGTGTAAACCGCTTCCTGGATAAAATCTGGCAGGTAAGCGACAAGCCGATGAGCGATGTTGATATTACGGGAAAAGTTGAAGCAGATGTTGCAGGCCTCCGCAAAACTTATGCAAAAACAGTTGCAAAGGTTACAAAGGATACTGCAAGCCTTGACTTTAACACTGCAATCAGCCAGATGATGATTTTTATCAACGAAGCTTCTAAAATGAATTCAATTCCAAAGGCTATGTGGGAAGGTTTTGTGCTCATGCTCAGCCCGTATGCACCGCACCTTGGCGAAGAACTCTGGAGCAAGCTGGGTCACAAAGAAAGCAATGCTTACGAAAGCTGGCCAACTTTCAGCGAGGAATTCTGTGTTGAAGACACAAAAGAAATCGTTGTAAGCGTTAACGGAAAAGTTCGCGACAAGTTTACATGTGCTGCAGATACTCCGAAAGAAGAACTGGAAAATCTTGCAAAACAGACCGAAGGCTACAAAAAGTTTACAGACGGAAAAACCGTTGTAAAAGTAATCGTAGTTCCGGGCAAACTTGTAAACATTGTAGTTAAATAAGACAGGACAGTTTTTTTAAGGGGCTCTGACAAAAAGCCCCTTTTACATGCACCACTGATTCTGGACCGATGCGGTCCGGTTTTCAGGCGGT
>JAEENG010000171.1 GCA_016283615.1 Treponema sp. | reverse complement strand
TTCCGGATCAATCATAAAACTTGTAATTGTCGGTGACTTCATCATCTGTCTTACAAGCGTAAGCTGCTGATTCATGCTGGCGTTGAAGGCAAGGGTTTTCATTTCAACCTGATGAATCATGTTATTACGGGCATTTTTTCGGAAGGAATTGTGGGCTGCAATGTTTACAATACCGGCGATAATAAGCAGAGAAATAAAGAGACAAAAAACAACGATAATAATTTTTTTGGACTTCATTTTTTTTATACTCCCATATTAAGTTAATTTTATACTGTTTTTCTAGTAAATCAAGTTTTTTTATAACAATTTTTAAATATTTCCGCCCGATTCAAAGTTGAAACTTTATAAATTGTAAGATATTATGAATTCAACTTTTTTTGAGGAATTTTATGGTACTTGGAATTACAGAATATCTTTTGATTTTTCTTGCTTTAGTTTTGAGTCTTGCACTGGTTAAATTTTCAATTTATCTCTCAGCCAAAGAAAACTGGTATGATCAGATTGACGCCAGAAAAATTCACTCAGGAAATATTCCGCGTATCGGCGGGTTCGGTCTGTTTTTATCTTTTGGAATTACATATTCAATTTATAAATTTATAAAAAAGGATCTGGATTTTACGGTTCTTCCAATTCTGCTGGGAGGCTTTTGTATCTGGCTTTACGGTATTCTTGACGATTTTAAAAACCTTCGCGCAAGACTTAAGTTTGTAATTCAAATCCTTGTAATCGCAGCTGTTGTTTTCTTCAGCCCGTACTACATCAAGAACATTCTCGGACTTCAGCTTCCTGTATGGTTTGGAAAGGCAGCCACATTCTTCTGGATTCTTCTCCTTGTAAATGCCTTTAACCTTATTGACGGTATCGACTGGCTCTGTTCAGGAATTACACTGCTTTCCGTTCTGACTCTTTCATTCATCTTTGCCAAGGCAAATTCAAATATTTTTGTTTCCCTCATGTTCCTCAGTGCAAGCATTCTGGGCTTTATGTATTTTAACAAGCCGGATGCAAAAATCTTTCTTGGTGACGGAGGAAGCCAGACTCTCGGCTATTGTGTTGCGGTCCTTCCGCTTTTGTATGAAGACGCAAGCCTGATGTATAACAAGGTTCTCGTAATGATGCTTTTCGCCGCTATTCCGGTAACAGATGTAATTGCGGCAATCTGGCGCCGTATCAGGGACAAACGTTCAATTTTTTCTACAGACCGTGCCCACATTCATCACAAGCTGCTCAACATAGGCTTTTCAAAAAGAAGTGCCCTTTTCTATCTTCTCGTCCTGCAGTTTTTGACCTGCGCATCTGTATTTGTAAGTATTGTTTTAAGAAGCAATGAATCTGAAACCCTGCTGATTATTACTTTGATTTTTGTTGAACTGTTCTTTATCACAATTCACTATATCAACAGAGCAGTAAATTTAAAAATGAAGGGCCACCTTCCGGCAAACCCTCAGTCAGAACACTGATAGTTTTCCGGGTCTTTTTTATGCTGTTGCAATCAGAAGAACGGAAAATAACATTCCCGCAAAAATCAGGTTAAATACAAGTTTTGAAAACTTCAGATAATCACTAAGAAAATTATTTTTTACTTTTGCAATTAAAGCGGCCATTATCTCCTCCTCATCTGCCTTAAATTCTATTTTAATTTTGCGCACTGAATTGAACTTTAACGCAAGATTTATAAAATATCCTTAAAAAAATTAAGATTTTTGTTATAAATACCAGCTATTTATAACAAAATCAGTAAAAATGTCATTTTAAAATCCAGGTGTTTGCATAAAAGAATTAAAATTACTAGAATGACTTTATGATTACAGATGTTATTATTATGGCCGGCGGCTTTGGTGAACGCTTATGGCCTGCGTCGAGCCCTTCACATCCAAAACAGTTTATGGCTCTCAACGACAATATTTCATTTTTGCAGGAAAGTCTCAGACGCTCACTCGCGTTAAAAATCTCCGGCAAAATCATAATCGTTACAAGAAAAGACATTGAAGGTGAGTGTGTAAACCAGATTAAATCCCTTGCCGAACGAAGCGATGACGCAGATGCAAAAAAACTCCTCGGCGAAACCATCGTTCTTGCTGAGCCAAGTCCAAAACACACATCAGCGGCCATCATGATCGGTGTTGAATTACTCCAGAAACTTGACCCTGAGAAAAAACACACATTCCTTGTTTTGACAAGCGATCACGTAATTTCTCCAGTAGGAAAATTTGTGAGTGATGCAAAAAATGCCGCAAATGCCGCACACTCAGGAAAATTTGTCTGCTTCAGCATTGTGCCGACAGAACCAAGTACAGGTTACGGCTACATCAAGGCAGGCAAAGACATTACAGGCAGCGGTACGACATTTGAAATCGAAAAGTTTGAAGAAAAACCTGATTTAGCCACAGCAACAGAATATCTTAAAAGCGGAAATTACTTCTGGAACAGCGGAATGTTTGCCTTTGAAGGCGATATGTTCCTCAAGGAAATGTCGGTTTGTACGCCTGAAGTTTACAACGCTTTTGCTCCGGTTCAAAACGGTAAAAAGCCGGCACTTACCCAGAAAAACGGCGTTTACATCATCAAAAAATGGAACGAGATGGAGCTTGCTTACCAGGATGTTCCGGGGATTGCAGTTGATAAATCAATCGCAGAAAAAACAAAGTCTGCGGCTGTCGTAAAGGCAAGTTTTAACTGGACGGATGTCGGCAGCTGGGACACATTCAGTCAGTTGTGTACAAATCCTGCCAATAACAAGGTAGTTGAAGTCGAGAGCAAAAACAATTTTGTTTACAGCGATGTTCCTGTAAGCCTCTGCGGCGTTGAAGACCTGGTTGTTGTTGTAAAAAACGGCAAAGTTCTCGTAATGAAAAAAGGGCAGTCTGCTCTTGTCCGGGACGCCGTAAAACAAATAGAAAACTGATTGAATTGAACACGAATTTTTGATAGTTTTATAGCGAGGTAAAATAAATGAAAAACATACAGAATAAGTGGATCCGTGGTGCTATCCCAGCTTTGCTTCTCCACTTTAGTATCGGTACCGTATACTGCTGGTCCATTTTTAGTCAGGAAATTGCAGATTATATCGGTTTTTCTAAAGGCGCAGTTGAATGGGCATTCAGTTTTGCAATCTTTTTCCTTGGAATGTCTGCTGCTTTTCTTGGTAATCTTGTAGAAAAAAACATCCACAAGTCTTCTTTAATTGCATCCATCACATTTGCACTTGGACTTGCCGGAACAAGTTTCTTTATTTATTACGGCGGAATGCATAAGGGCTCGGCTCTTGCACTTGTCGGAATCTACATCAGCTACGGCTTTATCATGGGTATCGGTCTTGGAACCGGTTATCTGAGCCCTGTTAAAACCCTGATGCTCTGGTTCAAGGACAAAAAAGGTCTTGCAACAGGTCTTGCAGTTGCAGGATTTGGCGGTGCAAAGGCTATTGCTTCTCCAATCATGACATGGATGCTTGCAAACCTCGGTGAAGGCGGAATTTACAAAATGTTCGCCATCCTCGCAGCTGCTTACTTTATCATGATGATGATCGGACACTTCCTCCTTGCCAAACCTGCTGACTGGGTTGAACCACAGGTTAAGTCAAAGGAAGAAGGAATTCTTGCAACACTCAAACGCGAACCGATTACTTCTTACATTGCAATCTGGCTCATGTTCTACATCAACATTACATGTGGTCTTGCAATCATCTCTCAGGAAAAAATGATCGTTAAATGTATCGGTCTTGCTTCAAGCGTAGGTATCATTTCTACAATCAGTGCAATCTTTAATGCAGGCGGACGTCTCGGATTCTCTGCATGGGCTGATTACATGAAAGACCGCAAAACCGTTTACTACATGATTTTCATTCTTTCAATCGCATTTACAGCTATCGTACTTGCAACAAAGGGTATCAGCGCCGGTGCCGGAAACGCACTTCTGATTTTCTTTGTACTTGCACTCATCTTTATCGTAAACGCAGGATACGGCGGCGGATTCTCTAACGTTCCGACACTGCTTTCTGACCACTACGGAATGGGTTCAATCAGTGCAATCCACGGAATTACTCTTTCAGCATGGGCTTTTGCAGGCTTGAGCGGCAACCAGATGGCAAACTACATCGTAAGCCACTCCGGCAACTTTGTTCCAAACGCACAGGGCGTTTTAGTTAACCCGACAGGTTACCAGAACGTTCTTTATGTTACAGGCGCTTTGTATATCGTGGCACTTTTGCTCTGCCTTTTCCTCGTAAAACCAACTAAGAAGGATAACTAAGATGAAAAAAATTATCAGCGGAAAAGTTCGCGAAGTTTATGATCTCGAAGACGGAAGAATGGTTATTGTTACAACTGACCGTATCAGTGCATTTGATGTAATTCTTCCAACAATGATTACAGACAAGGGCAAGGTTTTGAACGCCCTTTCAAATTTCTGGTTTGATCTTACAAAAGACATTACAAAGAACCACATGATTTCTTCAGACCTGAAGGATATGCCTGCTGAATTCCAGAAACCTGAATACGAAGGACGCACAATTCTTGTTAAAAAACTCAAGATGATTCCTTACGAAGTAATTGTACGCGGTTATATGTTCGGTTCAATGTATGAAGCATACAAAAAGGGTGAACCATTCCTCGGCCACTCATTCGATAAAAAATACGAACAGGCAGAAAAACTTGATGAACCGATTGTAACTCCTTCAACAAAGGCTGCAGAAGGTCATGATATCAACGTAACACTTGATTACATGAAAAAAGATCTCGGCGAAGAACTCGGTTCAAAAATCGAAAAAACAGCACTTGCAATCTACAAAAAATGCTATGAACACGCTGCAAAAAACGGAATCATCATTGCCGATACAAAATTTGAATTCGGTCTTGATGAAAACGGAGACCTCGTACTCGGTGACGAAGTTTTGACTCCGGACTCAAGCCGTTTCTGGAACGCAGATACCTACAAGGTTGGAACAAGCCCTGCAAGTTACGACAAACAGTTTATCCGTGACTGGCTCAAGGCAAACAATCTTGCCGGCGATCCTAACATTAAGGAAGTTCCGGCTGATGTTGTAGCTCAGACATCAAAACTTTATCACGAATGTGTAAAAAAGATTACAGGTAAGGATTTGTAATCGCTGTGCTTTACAGATATTCAAAAGATAAAAGGGGCCGTCCGATTAAGACGGCCACTATTTACACCAAAGAAGAACACAAAATACCTGTAAAAAAAATCGACCCGGATTGTTTGAAGGTAATTTCTCATCTCAGAGACTACGGTTTTGACGCCTATGTAGTCGGCGGAGCAGTGCGCGATTTAATTGTCGGCAAAACTCCAAAAGACTTTGACATCGTAACCAACGCAACACCGAGCAGAATCAAAAAACTTTTCCGCAACAGCAGAATCATCGGAAAAAGATTCCGCCTGGTGCACGTATTCTTTGAAGACAAGATTTTTGAAGTAAGTACATTCCGTTCAACCATCGACGGCTCTGTCGGAAACTCATTCGGTTCAATCGACGAAGATGTACACAGACGTGATTTTACCCTCAACGCCCTGTATTATGATCCGCTCAAAGAACAGGTCATCGACTATGTTGGCGGAGTTCAGGACATTAAAAACAGGGTAGTTCGTCCGGTTATCCCTTTAAATCGAATTTTTGAAGAAGACCCGGTCCGCATGCTCCGCGCCGTAAAATACAGCGCTACCTGTAAATGCAGGATGGGCTTTTTCTTAAAACGCAAAATCAGAAAGTCTGCACATCTTTTACTTCCAGTTTCTCCTTCAAGATTAACCGAAGAAATGCTCAAAATAATTAACAGCGGACACGCATTTGACATTGTAAGCGCCTGCCTGAATACTGATCTTTACATGTATCTGCAGCCTGCCGCATGTTCAATGATGTTTGATGTTGACGGTTTTGAAGAAAGCTACATGCAGCATCTTAAAGAACTTGATGAATTTGTTGCAGAAAACAAAAACGCAAGACTTGGTCAGAAACTCACATTTTTGATCAAGGACTTTGTTGCAACTTTAACCGACTGGAAAAAAGAAGTTTTGTATAAATCTGCAACAGGTGAATTATATTCAAAAACCTGGAATCAGGTACGTAATTTTGTTCTTCCAATCAACCCGCAGCGCACCGAACTTGAATACGCAATCCGAGCAACATTAAAAGAGCTTGGTGTGAGCATTAAAATTCCTAAAAACGCATTTTCTGATAAAAAGAGAGCCAGAAAAAACTAGGCACTTATAACAAGAATACGGTCGACGATAATTGAAACATCTTCGACCAGTATTCCGGCGTCACTTTCAATTCCACTGACAATTGATTTTTTGATATTATTTGACACTTCAGTAAGCTGTTCTCCAAACGGAACATCAACCGTGATAAAAAGCCTGTAGCCCGAAGCATCTGCCTTAATTGCAAGACGCTTGAGCCTTATATTCTGGTTTAATACTGTGAGCGAGCGGGCAGCGGTGCGTGCAAGATATGCCTGTGAGATATTTTTGCGTACCGTTACTGCGAAGGCAGGCTTTACGACCGATTTTTCAAAGAGTTTAGTGTTATCGGATGGTTCATCCTTCGTGTTTTTGAAGAAATGACGGAAAAACTTTTTTCTGGCAAGACTTACCTTAACCTTTGTTACGAAGATGCGTCCGTAACTGCCTTCCGACTGAACTTCGTATGCACGGACCGGAATAACGTGTTTTCCTTCAATCTGGCGGCTGATTCTTGCCTGATCAATCTGTTCGGGAGTTGCAATATCTTCAATTTTGATGAATTTTTCAGGCATCGGAAGCTGCAGTCTCATTGCAATTTTAGAGACCATTTTTTCGCTCGTTCCGAGAATCAGAATCCTGTTGAGTTTATGCGCCTGAATTGCACGGGCAACTTCGTCACGGTGTTCCTTGTCGTCAAAAAGTGCTGCGCGGACGGCACCCATGTACGATTTTTCGAGCTTGGCAGAGTGTCCGGCAAGAATTTCGTCTTCGTAAATTAAAAGTCCGTCATCGATAATTGCCTTGATGTGATATTTCTGGGCAACGAGCTTTGCACGGAAACTTTTACCGGTTCCCGAGCCGCCGTAAAAGGCGATAACTGAGATTCCTTTCTTTTTGAAGCCGAATAATTCACCCAAACCCATAATTAAATTATAATTCGGAAGGCAATTTTATCAAGCACCTGTGTAAGAATTCAACAAAGTCGCCGTCAGGCGGACATATGATTTTTTTTGGCAGATTGAACCGGGGAGTTTCTGTAAATTCAAGAGAGAAGGCGTGTAAATAAAAATCCCTTGCTGAATTAATTTTTCCGCCCCTGTAGGCCTCATCCCCGATCAAAGGATAGCCGTGGAAAGAACTTGTCGCGCGGATCTGATGAGTCCGGCCGGTGTGGATTATGAACTTTGCAAGCGTGACGTCCTTTCCTTCAAACTTTCCCCAGGCGACTGGAAAGACTTCTGTCAGAGAGTTTTTTGCATTTGTTGAATCTGAATCTGCGCCGGTTACATTTACGGTATGAAAGCCGTTTTTTGTGCCGGCAGCTCTTTCAATCTTTTCTTCCCAGCGCAGAGGTGAATCAATTTTTCCTAGGGTAACTGCAAGATAAGATTTTTTGATTTTGTGTTCTTTAATGATATTTGAAAACCACTGTGCCCCGGAAAGACTCTGTGAAAAACAGATCAGGCCTGTTGTTTTTTTATCCAGGCGGTGAAGGGGGCCTGTTTTAAAAGAAAGACTCTTAAGATGTTCACTTTTGTGTACGTTTTCATAGTCAAATTCGACTATTTTGGCAAGGGAAAGCTTATTTTTCTCACTTTCCTGGACTGCAAGGTCGTATTTTTTGTTTAAAAACAGCAGGTCATCATTTCGAAGAATAATTGAATTCTCATCGATAGGCGGAATATTTTGCGGCGGAATGTTTTGGTGTGACGTGGATGATTCAATTTTTTTATGATACAAAAAGTCTGCAATCTGAATTTTTTGTCCTGCCAGAACCTTGTATTCAACTTTGCGTTTTTTGTTGTCGACTTTGATGATTCCGCTTCTTATGGCCTTGTACAGTTCAGAAAGATTGAGCTCTGGAATAAACTTTCTTATAACCTTATCGAGCCTTCTGTTTTCGTCATCTTTTGTAATTTCAAAGTCCAAAAAATTCATTGATTTAATATATCATACTAGACAAAAAATTGCATAGCGATAAAATATATATCATGTTAGAAGGACTTTCCGGACAGTTTAAGGCTTTATTTAATTCGGCCGTTTTTCTGTCCTGCATATTCAGCTGGTTTTTTGCACAGTTTTTAAAAACCATAATTAAACTTTGTGCAGGAAAAGTACACAGCGCATCAGAACTTATTGAACTTTTACTTTGGCGTACAGGCGGCATGCCTTCCAGCCACAGCGCTCTTGTCGCTTGTCTTTCTACATCCATTGCTTTCAGGGCAGGTCTTGATTCAGAAATTTTCATCCTTTCATTCTGTTTTTTTATGGTTACCGTACGTGACGCACTCGGCGTAAGACGTGCCAACGGTATCCAGGCAAATGTTCTGAACAGAATCGGTCAGAGCTTAAAAGATCAGGGACTTATTGAAGAATACAAAAACTTAAAGGAAGTGCAGGGACACACTCCAATGGAAGTCATAATAGGCTGTTTGCTCGGCTTCTTTATCGGAGTAGCATTCTCAGTTCTATAGCATGAGCCTTTCAAAAAAAATATTAATCAGTTCATCCATTATCATATTCTCACTGTTTATCTTTATTTTTTTTAGAACGGTTCCTGTCAGCAAAGCCTGGAAAGGTTATACAATGATTTACGCAAAGTCTCAGGCACTGACAGAAAGCCAGATTCTTGAATATTTTTACAATAACGGCTGTCAGAACATCATAAGCCGCTACAATCAGAGTATTCCTGTTTTTTCTAATCTGGCACCAATTCAGGTACAGTCGCCGGACTCGTATATTTTTAAGAGACTCGGCTTTTTTACTGATTCAACACAGCAGTATTTTGTATTTTACATTAACGAAAACCAGACAAAACACATAAATCAGGCACTGATTCAAATTAACAGGTCAGGACTTGCACAGGCACAGTCAGACACTGCAAAAAGCTTTCCGTGGTTTATGCCTGTTATCGTTCTGGCTTTTTGTGCAGTTTTGATTTACTTTTCCAAAAACAAATATCTTTTCGCTTCTTCGATTGTCCCGGTTTGCGTTCTTGCATTCTCCAGGCCATTGTATACATTCTGTTCAGCATTGATGCTTTTAAGCTTAACTCTTTTTTTAATACAGAAAATCTGGGGAAGACGCGGATTTTTTAATGACAAAAAGAACGGAATCTATCTTTTGCCGCTCATTGCAGGTCCGCTTGTTTTTCTTGCTTTTTCTTCGCTTGTATCTTCAATTTTTTATATTTTGTGCCTTATCTGCAGTTCCGCCTGTGTTTATTTATACCAGATTGTATATTCATATTTTGAACAAAAACGCACATCAAGTTTTAACTTTGTCCTGATTAAGGGCTCATCCAGCATAAGGCTGATTGATTCATCAAATATCAGGGTATTCGGTGTGTTTGGCCTTCTGGTTTTAATTGTTCTGCTTCTGAGCATTTTTTCTACAGTTTCAAATCCTGTTTTTACAGACCTGAACCGACCACTGCTGCCGTCTCCGGTTAAATCATACAGCACGGATTTACCATCCCTCGACGAATTTGAAAACTGGAGCTGGAATACAATTACTTTCCCTTACAAAAAACTGAATGAAGCAAATAAAGCCTCAGAGCGGGGCACTGAGCGAGGGGCTACAATTCACCTTGACGATTATACACTTTTACAGACGGGTAAAATTCAACAGACGAATTCAAAAGTTTTAACCTTTGATTCTTCCTTTGTTGATACAATTTATGATAAAGTAAAAAAACTGGATTATCCTGCAATCGAAAAATTAATGATAAAACAGGGAAAAAATTCTTATTTTGCATATACAAATAATTCAGGTTCAAGTCATGAAAGGGCGGGTCTCTTTGTGATTCTCCTTCTTGCACTCGGACCGGCTTTATTGTGTCTGCATTTTTGGGTGGGTAAAAAACAGCAATGGCTTTAATTTATGATTTTTTGTCCGAGGATGCGGGTCTTATAACTAAAAGCGTTACAGGCTTTTTCCCGACAGTAGCAGTTATTCCTCTAAAGCACACGGACGAAGACATTGATATTTTAATTCAAAAAGACTCTGCGGTAAAAGAAGGCCAGCTAATCGCAAAAGGCTCTGAATGCTCGGTTCATTCATCATTACCCGGAAAAGTTATTGATATCTGTGAACAGACTCTCGCGGACGGTTTGAAGGGAATCGTTGCCAAAATTGAATTTTCAGGTGCCTTTACCTACACAGGAAAAAAGCAGATTCCGGCTGACTGGAAAAATTATGATTCAAATTCAATTTTGATGATGTTAAAGGAAAAGGGCATTACAAACACCTTTGCAAAATCATGCTGCCTGAGCAATCAGATAAGTAATCTTTCTGAAACCTGTTCACGGATTTTGACTGTAAGACTTTTTTCTGAAGATCCAAGCCGCTGCAGTGACAGTTTTATTACACTCAATTTCTTTGAAAAGATTAAAACCGGAGCATACATCGTTGCAAAAGCGATGAATGCAAAGGGTATAGTTTTTGCATACGACAGCAGCACAGTTTTTAACCCTGATTTTTCTGATTACAATCAGGCACCGGTTTTTACTGTGGGAATCGATGCCAAATCCTATCCCTGTGGTTTTATGCACGAAATCGTTCAGGCAGTTAAAAATTCAACAAAAGAACTTCCGTTCAAAAGAATCGGTAACCGTGAACTTTTTATCGACTGCCAGACAGCTCTTGCAGTGTACGATGCAATTGTTCTCGGCATTCCTCTGATGAGCCGCTATGTTCATGTAACAGGTGACTGTCTAAATGCGGCAGCCATCACAAAAATCAGAATCGGTACCACCTTAAAAGACCTTGCCCTACAGTGCGGCGGATTTAAGCGCAAAACCGCAGGAATCATCATAAACGGTGTTGTTACCGGTAATACAGTTGACTCGATGGATATTCCGGTTTCAAAGGATGTAAAGTCTGTAAGTTTTATCCCGCAGGCAAAGGTTCCGGACCAGCAGATTGAAGACTGTTCTCGCTGCGGAAACTGTATCGACATTTGTCCAGTAGGTTTGTACCCGGAAAGCCTTTACCGTTCATACACAACTCAGAACAAGGATGATGACCACTTGAATATTATAAAGCAGACCGCAATTCTTTGTACCGAATGCGCTCTTTGTAACTCAGTCTGTCCGTCACGCATTCCTTTGAGCCAGATAATCAAGTCGTTAAAAGAAAAACCTCCTAAGGAAACAAAGGAAACAATTAAGGAAACAATCGATGAAAAATAGTTTATTTGTAAATCAGCGTCCTTATAAATATTTAGCTTCCTCGGAAAAGACCGGTGCGATTATAAAACTCGCATTTTTAGGTCCCCAGCTTCTGCTTCTGGCAGTTACAAAAAGCTATATGTCACTTGCAATCATACTTTCTACCTGCGCAGCAAGCGTCGGAGTTGAATTAATCGACAGCAGCTACAGCAAAAAAAATGCATTCAATTACCTTACTGCCGTAATCAACGGAATTCTGACAGGTCTTTTTCTGCCGTCAAACTATCCGGTTTATGCCGCTTTAACCATAAGTTTTTTGACAATCGCCACCTGCCGTTTTTTAATAGGCAAAAACGCAGACTGCTGGATCAACACGGTTGCATTATCTGTCTGCGTATGCTGGATTCTGGGAATGCAGGTATTTCCGGCATATCAGATAAACCAGCAGATTCTCCTTTTGCGTAACCCGGCCCTGGAACTTATCCAGAACGGAACCTTCCCGATGCTCAACGTGGATGCAAAAATTACTTCATTTTTTAACAGAACGATTTTCTCGCTCTTCGGGGTATCAATTCCGGACGGATATATTTCTCTTTTCTGGGATACACAGTCTTTGATTCCGGCATTCCGCTTCAATCTGATTACCCTGATTACATCGATTGTTCTGATTTCGATTGATGCAGTTAAACCGCTGATTCCGGGAATTTATATTTTAGTTTATGGAATTATGATTTATTTTGCTTCTCCGTTTTTGTACGGGGGAATGAGCGGACAGGGCGACCTTCTTCTTGCCTTTTTGACAAGCGGAATTCTGCTTTCAATTCTTTTTTTGCTGCAGGATACAGGAAAAACACCTTTGAGGG
>JAEENG010000170.1 GCA_016283615.1 Treponema sp. | reverse complement strand
GCCGCCGTCAGTGTAACTTGCCTTCTGGGATAAAGGTGATTTTATTACAACCTGCGAAACAAAGGTCTGTTCGTCTGACTTCTCTTTTGCAAGCTCCTGGATTCCTGCATATAATTCGTAGGCTTTGAGCAGAAGCTGTTCGTCCCGGTCTATCGACTGCGCGCGTGAACTGTCTTTTCCGAGGGCTTCGAACGGAGAACGGTAAATCTTGTAGGTCTGAACAACGCTCATCTTAAACCGCTCGCCGCTTTCACGGATCTGCTGCTGAAGGCGCTGGTCTGCCGTCGGTGTGGTTACGCGGTCAGCTTTTCCGGATTTTTTGAACCGGCTCAATTTTTTTGAAAAAGAATTTATAGCGTCTGTCAGTTTCTGGTCCATAAAATCCTCCGGCTTAACCTCCCGCTGAGCCCGGAATGCCATCTGTCATTTTAAGCCCGGCCGGAAAGTCAGTTTTATTTGATTTTTTACTCACTCATATTATAATGGATACATTGTATTTTATTACACTAAAGTTGCAATGAAAACGGAGGAAAAATGAAAAAATTAATCACTGCCTGCATCGCTTTAATGCTTTGTGCAGGTGCATTTGCCCAGGAAAAAGTTTACCTGTGGCCTAAAAAAACAGGGCCTGGATCTGAAAAGGTTAAAGTTGAAGAACAGGTTATCGACCGCGGTGCAATTCCGCCGAATCAGAACCGTGCAATCGCCGGTGTTACAAAACCATATTTTGAAGTTTACAAACCGTCGGGAGAAGCAAACGGCCGCGGAATCCTCATTATTCCGGGCGGAGCTTACCAGAGAGTTGTTTATGATACAGAAGGTCTTGATTATGTAAAGACTTTTACTGCTCAGGGCTACACCTGCTTTGTTCTTGTTTACCGTACTCCGAACGACGGCCACAAAAACCGTCAGACAGTTTCCCTGCAGGACGCACAGAGAGCAATGCGCATCATCAAGGCACGCGCTAAAGACTTTGGCGTTCTTGCCCACAGAATCGGTGTAATGGGTTCATCAGCAGGCGGACACGTTGCAGCACTTCTTTCAAACAAATACGATGCAGAAGTTTATAAAGCCGTAGACGAAATGGATAAAAACAAGGAAGGAAAATGGATAAGTGCAAAACCTGCATGGCAGATTCTTCTTTATCCTGTAATCACAATGCAGGACGGTTTTACCCACAAAGGAAGCCGCACCAACCTTCTCGGCGAAAAATTTACCCAGGAAGATGCTGATGCTTATTCATGCGAAAAACTTATCAAATACGACTGCCCTGACGCATTTATCTGCTGTGCAATCGATGATAAATCTGTAAATCCGGAAGGAAACGCAATCGCATACTGGAAGGCAATGCGTGCACAGAACTGCAAGGCAGAACTTCACATCTTCCCTGAAAGCGGCCACGGATTCGGTATCCTCGGCGCTTCAGGAACTGCAAAGTCATGGCCACAGACAGCCATGGACTGGCTTAAAGCTTATAACTAACTTCCCAAAACCATGCGGTCGTTCAATTCGCCGGCCGCACCAAATTTGGCAAGAAGTTCTTCAACCTTAAGGTTTTTCTTTTCTTCGCCGCGTACATCGTAGATAATGTGCCCCTTCATCATCATGATGAGGCGGTTACCGTACTGGATTGCGTGGCGCATGTTATGTGTTACCATGAATGTGGTAAGCTTGTCTTTTTGAACAAAGTGTTCCGTTAATTCAAGTACCTTGGCGGCAGTTTTAGGATCGAGGGCGGCTGTGTGTTCGTCCAGAAGCAGAAGTTCCGGCTTTTGAAGGGTTGCCATCAGAAGTGTAAGGGCCTGACGCTGACCGCCTGACAAAAGTCCTACCTTGCTCTTCATGCGGTCTTCAAGACCAAGGTCAAGGAGAGCGAGCTTATCGCGGTACAATGCGCGTTCGCTGTTTTTGATTCCCCACGAAAGGGTGCGTCTTTTACCGCGGCGCAATGCCATGGCAAGGTTTTCTTCAATTTCCATGTTTGCGGCAGTTCCGAGCATCGGGTCCTGGAAGACACGGCCGAGATAACGTGCGCGCTTGTATTCAGGTTTGCGTGTAATGTCTACTCCATCGAGAATGATTGAACCTGTATCGCACTGATGAACACCTGCAATAAGATTCAGAAGAGTAGATTTTCCGGCACCGTTGCCACCGATAACAGTTACAAAGTCACCGTCATTGAGTGTAAGGTTAATATCTGTCAAAGCCTTTTTTTCTGTAATTGTGCCCGGGTTGAATGTTTTTGATACGCCTCTGATTTCTAACATTAGTTTGCCCCTCCGTTATTTGCTGCTGAACGTGAAAGAGACATCCTGCTGATTAACTGTTTTACAACCGGAATTGCAAGTGCGATTGTAATGATAACTGCCGTGAGGAGCTTGAGGTCGCTTGACTTGAGACCGAGCTGAAGGACAACGGCGATAACGATTCGATAAACGATTGAACCGAGCAGAACAGAAACCAGGGTAAACCAGAACGGAAGTTTTTTGGCAAACCATCCGAAGATTGCTTCGCCGAGAACTATTGAAGCAAGACCCATAACGAGGGCACCGGTTCCCATACCAACGTCGCCGTAACCCTGACTCTGTGCAACAAGACCGCCGCTCAGGGCAATCATACCGTTACTGATCATGAGACCGAGGATTTTCATTTTGTCTGTATCAACACCCATGGCACGTACCATGTTTCCGTTGTTACCGGTAGCACGCAGGGCAGAACCGATTTCTGTTCCGCAGAACCAGTAAAGGAGGGCGATGATTACGAGTGCAAAAATCACTCCCATAATCAGGGCAGTTGCGTTTGGTGTAAAGTGCATTGATTCAAAAAAGTTCTGGAATCTTTTAAAGATTGTGTCGGCACCGATTAAAGGTGTGTTTGACTTGCCCATGATACGGATATTAACTGAATAGAGGGCAGTCATGGTTAAGATTCCGGCAAGGAGTTCCTGAATCTTTAACTTTGTGTGAAGGAAGCCTGTCACAAGACCTGCAAGCAGACCTGTTGCAAAAGCAATGGCTAAGGCTCCGTATGGATTCATTCCGCCCACAACGAGCACGGCGCTTACAGAACCTCCGAGGGCAAAAGAGCCGTCACATGTCATATCTGCAATATTTAAAATTCTAAAAGTAAGAAAAACGCCCAGTGTCATAATTCCCCACAGAACGCCCTGTGCGACAGCGCCCTGCATGGCCAGCAAGATACTTACGATATTCATATGGTTTATTATTATAACTATTTATGGGTATTTATGAAAAGTCAAAAATATTCAAATTTCTTCCAAAACAATGGTAAAAAGAACATTTTTGCGGTAAAATTATTTAATGTAGGAATATGGGAAGGTAAATATGAATTTTTTATCACCAGGAAAACTGAGATTTTCCACAAAGTTCACATTTATATTAAGTCTCATCATCTCAGTTCTTGTGATTGCAGAAACACAAAAACAATATAATTCCTATAAGCGCGAACGCTGCAAACTGCTCGGACAGACCGCAGCCTATATGTTCCAGTCAGAAATCAATTCCTATATTGCAGTCAACGATATTGTTGAATCCATGATTATCGAAACCGAAGGCAGTCTTTCTCACTTTGACCAGGTAGCGCAGAATCTTACTTCAAGACTCCCTGCCCTCTACAGCCTCCAGCTCGCACCGAAAGGTGTCGTTACAAAGGTTTATCCGCTTTCGGCCTACGAGGGAATCGGCGAAAACTTATTCAACATGAGCGATACAAAAATCAGTTCAAGTTATTCGCTCAAAACCAAAAAACCTTACCTTACAGGACCTCTAACACTCCAGAAAGGCAAAAAGGTAATCATGATTCAGCACCCTGTTTTTCTGCCGGACACAAACGGCAGCGAAAAATTCTGGGGCTTTTCCATCATCATGCTTGACTGTAAAACTCTCTTTTCAAAGCAGACTCTTGAATTTCTGAATGATGAAGAATACTCATGGTGTTTGTGGAAACCGGATCCCCAGACAGAAGAAATCTATACCCTTGCCGGAAACACGGACATCAGGAACATCAAAAAACCGTGCGAAGCAATCTTCGGCGTAACAAATTCGCTCTGGACCCTGTATACGGTGCCTGCAGAAGGCTGGGTAAACTGGCAGCTTCTTGTAATTGAAGAACTTCTTGCCCTTGCAATCTGTATTTCCCTGGCACTTATTTCAAACTTCCTGTTTACCGTACGCAACAAAGACGCAGAACTCGAAAACCTTTCTTACCGCGATACACTTACTTCGCTTTACAACGCGCGCAAATTTATGGAAATGCTCCGGGAATTCCAGAAAACACAAAAACCGTATGCGCTCATTTACATGGATTTGAATGACTTTAAACAGATCAACGATACACTCGGCCACGAAACAGGTGATGAGGTTCTGATTATCACAGGCCGCAAACTTTCAAACTGCCTGCGCGAAGATGACCGTGCATTCCGTATCGGTGGTGATGAATTTACAGTAATTCTCCCGGGCGATTACGAACCGAAATTTGTTGAAATCGTAATCAACCGTATCAAAGAATCTGTTAACCGCGAAAATGTCCTTAAAAACACCCGCCTTAAAATAACGGCAAGTGCGGGATTTGCATTATACCCAGCCGACGGCGACAATTATGAAGAAATTATCAAAATCGCCGACAACGGAATGTATGAGGACAAAAGAAAAATTAAGGAAGCTAAACAAAAAGAAATTGAGGAGTTAAAAAATGAAAAATGAAACAAAATGTATTCATGCCGGATACCAGCCAAAAAACGGTGAATCCCGCATGATCCCGATCATTCAGAGTACAACTTTTAAGTACGATACATCTGAAGACATGGGAAAACTTTTTGACCTTGAAGCATCGGGCTATTTTTACACCCGTCTTCAAAACCCGACCAACGACTATGTAGCAGGCAAAATCTGCGCACTCGAAGGCGGAACTGCCGCCATGCTTACTTCCAGCGGACAGGCTGCAAACTTTTATGCAACTTTTAACATCGCAAGCTGCGGTGACCACATTGTCGCTTCAAGCTCGATTTACGGAGGAACCTTTAACCTCTTTAACGTAACGATGCGCAAAATGGGAATCGATTTTACATTCGTAAGCCCAGATGCAAACGACGAAGAAATCCAGGCCGCATTTAAACCAAACACAAAGGCTGTTTTTGGCGAAACTATCGCAAACCCGGCCATGACTGTACTCGATATTGAACGCTGGGCAAACATTGCTCACAAAAACGGTGTTCCGCTCATTATCGACAACACTTTTGCAACACCTGTCAACTGCCGCCCGTTTGAATGGGGAGCAGACATCGTTACTCATTCAACTACCAAATACATGGACGGTCACGATGCAACAGTCGGCGGTGTAATTGTAGACGGCGGAAAGTTTGACTGGATGGCTCACAAAGACAAGTTCCCGGGACTGTGTACTCCGGACGAAAGCTATCACGGAATTACATATGCAACAAAATTCGGCAAGGAAGGTGCATTTATCACAAAATGTACAGCCCAGCTCATGAGAGACTTTGGTTCAATCCAGTCTCCGATGAACGCCTACTTCCTAAACCTCGGCCTCGAATCCCTCGCAGTACGCATGCCTCAGCACTGTAAAAACGGACAGGCAGTTGCAGAATTCCTCGAAAACCATCCTGCTGTTGAACGCGTAATTTATCCTGGACTCAAATCAAACAAATACTACAAACTCGCTCAGAAATATCTTCCAAACGGAGTTTGCGGCGTTGTAAGTTTTGAATTAAAAGGCGGAAGAAAAGCAGCCGAAGCCTTTATGAAAAAACTCAAGCTCGCAATGATTGCAACACACGTTGCAGACGCCCGCACCTGTGTACTGCATCCGGCAAGCGCAACTCACCGCCAGCTTACAGATCAGCAGCTCGTAGAATGCGGAATCAGCCCTTCTCTCGTACGCTTCAGCTGCGGTATCGAAAACACTGACGATATTATTTCCGACCTCAAACAGGCACTGGAAGGTATTTAATTCAATTATGGAAAAAATTCTGATTGTCGAAGATGACGAAGGTATCAGCAGTTTTGTTAATGCAGAACTCATGCACGAAGGTTATCAGACCGTACTTACTGCGGACGGCAATCAGGCCCTCCAGAAATTTGAAGAAGAAAAACCATCTTTAATTCTGCTTGATATAATGATTCCGGGGATTAACGGAATTGAAGTTTTACAGCAAATCAGAAAAACATCTTCCGTTCCCGTAATCATGGTTACCGCTCTCAGCCAGACAGAAGACAAGGTCAGCGCCCTGAACGGTGGTGCCGATGACTATATTTCAAAACCATTCGAAATCGAAGAACTTCTGGCACGCATGGCCGCAGTTCTCAGGCGCACTGCAAGTTCAACAGAAAATCCGGCAGTACTGCAAAATGGTCCGCTTAAACTTGATTTTCAGAACATGAAAGCAACCATTGCAGGCCGCGAAATTATTTTTTCAAAAACCGAATACATGATGCTCAAGTGCTTTCTCGAAAACCTTGACCAGATTCTCACACGCCAGCAGATAATCGAATACATCTGGGGTAAAGGGCATTTTATCGACGATAACACAGTTGATGTTTATGTGGGATACCTCAGGACAAAGTTTGCAAACGCAGGCGAAAATTCTCCCATTAAAACAGTGCGCGGACTCGGCTACAAAATGGAAGGTCAATAATGAATTTAAAAAAGTCAGTTGTATTCAGTCTGTCGGTAAAGTTTGCCGCAATCCTTACATTTGCCGTAGTTCTTATAATCAGTTCCTTTTTTATGTTTCTGCACGGAATTTCGCGCCAGCAGGAAACAAAGGTTTTGATGCGCCCCGTTCATTTTATTGAGGGGGGACTTGAGGCAAAAGATTTTGACGGCCTCAAAAAAAGGCTCAACGAACTTCCCTTTTTTATTGCCTGCCGAATTTATGACGCAGACACCCGCGAACCATTTTTTGTCAAAAACGACAAAATTCCGGAACTTCCTCTGACAAACGGAAGAAGCCGCCGCATTTACAAAAAGAAGTTTTTTGACGACTCCGACCTTAATATCGTTTATGTTGCAGAAAAAATTACCCTCACAACGGGGCAGTCGTATGTAGTCCAGATAGTACAGAACACGGAAAATGACGCGGGCCGACGGATTTTTAAGGGACTTCCGGTTTCCATCATGCTTGCGGCAATTCCGATTCTGCTGATTTCGCTTCTGCTTTCGCTTTATATTACACGCAAAACAATCAAACCGGTTGTGCAGATTACAAACGCGGTTAATTCAATAACTTCAAACAATCTGGAAACTCTGCTGCCGGAAACTTCTTCCGGGGACGAAATTGACACTCTCGCCCACACATTCAACCTGCTCTTAAAGCGGCTCAAAAAAGACTTTGACCGTGAACGCTCTTTTACAAGCAATGTGAGCCACGAATTAAAAACTCCGGTTGCAGTAATTCTCGGACAGGCAAACCTTATCCGCCGCTGGGGAAAGGACGAACCGGAACAGCTCGAAAAATCCATCGCTACAATTCTAAGGGAAGGTAAATCGATGCAAAGTATTATCACAAACCTTCTCGAACTTACCCATCTGGACTTGAACAGTTCAACAATTCAAAAGGAAGAATTTGAATTAAATGAACTTCTGCATAACCTGACCGAAGAAGTAAATTCTATTGCGCCGGACTGCAAAATCAAGTTGAACACCGGCAAAAATTCTTCTGTAAACACCAACCGGGAACTTCTGCACCAGCTTTTGACAATTGTGTTTTCTAACAGTGTAAAATTTGCAGGTCCTGACTGCGAAGTGACAATTGATTCAACAATAAAAGACAAGGATAATTTTACCCTGCAGATTACCGATAACGGACCGGGCTTTGAAAAAGAAATCCTGCCTTACGTCTTTGACAGATTTTTTAAGGGAGACAAGGCCCATAACCGCACACAGGGCGGCTCGGGGCTCGGGCTTTCCATTGCAAAATCAATTGTAACGGCACTCGGCGGAACTATAAGCGCAGATAACTCTCCCGAGGGCGGCGCCTTAATTAGAATTAGTCTGGGCTGCTAACCACTCAAACAGGGAAAGCTCGCCGTCTTTAACATAATCGTTAAAAACATAAATCCACGAGTCGTGCCCGTGATATTCATAAGGGGCAGTATTGTCAGCGTTAAAATACTTTCCGGTAACATCTTCTACTTTGTCAAAATAAGTGTAGTGAAGTTTTTTTGCGCCCATTGTTTTGAGGCGGTTAACGGTCGGAATTGTATTTTTTTCGGGATTGATTGTCGGGTCGTTCTTTGCAAGGGTAAACCACATCGGTTTCTGCGCAATTTTTGCCAGATCTCTTGAATTGATGCGGGCGTCCGGAAAGGCCTCGCAGATCGGGAAGGCGGCTGCAAAAAAGTCCGGATACTGAAGCATCATATTAACTGTCATAAAGCCGCCTGCCGAACAGCCTCCGACATAAATCCGGTTTGTATCAATCTGAGGATTTTCTTTAATGAATTTATCAATAAGGTCTTTTGCGGCAAGCGTGTAATAAGAAACAGGCGTTACAACACGGTCAACCTGCTCTGACTCCGGCATGAGGAAGAGTTTATTTAAAAAGTTTGTAACAGGTGCGGTTACACGGTTTAAAGTTCCGCCGATATCAACTACAACCCACAAGCGGTTTCCAAAAGGGTCCAGGTCAGTTATTTCCATCCAGCCGGTCGGACACTGCGGAATCAAAACAGCGGCTCCTTCCCCAAAATGTTTTTGAATTGAACTGCCGGCAAGCGCTGTAGATTTTATTTTAAGGAGCGGTTTGTAAATATTTTTTCCGACTTCGCCCATTCCGTGGAAGAACACAATCAATGGAATTTTTGCGCTTGTGCCCTTTGGAAGGTACGAAGCGTAATTCATTTTGATTTCGTCTGAGCCTTCACCATAAACATAGCTGTCCGTCCTGAATCTGGATACTTCCTTACAGACAACTGCCGTGCGGTGAGTTATTGTGATTCTTAATTTTTGATTTGAAATTTTGTAGTTGTACAACTCTTCCATATCAAGGATTTTCTGGTCATTGAATGGAGTTGCAAGTTCATCCTCAGGGCTGTACTCGAGCCAGAGTGTAATATTATGACCTGTTGTCAGAACGGACGGGTTGCCGAGTTCATCAGAAAGATAAGCTTCTTTTACCCTGCGGCCGCCTTTTACGATTCCATAAACAACAACTGAGTCCTTTGGATTTGCATAAACCGTAATGTCAAAATCTTCTGCTTTTACCTGATCCTGGACAATCATAAATTCTGTATTCAGGACAACTTTATCAACAACAGGACCAAAATCACACGGATTTACATACATTACATAGGAATTTGATTTTGGAGAAGCGGATTCAACAATTTCGGCAGAATAGAGATTGAATGTAAAAAGAACAGGAGCAAAAAGAAAAAAACAACGTTTCATTACATTATTTTATTTAAAAATTCACCAAAATGCAATAAAATATTTTAATATATATGTTTTGTGCGGAGGGCAAAAATTGAAATCCCCGATTAGAA
>JAEENG010000022.1 GCA_016283615.1 Treponema sp. | reverse complement strand
CAGGGGTGTTCTTTTTAACTGGAAAGTCTTTTTTTTATTGAATCCTGTTAATCGCGGCTCAGATATTTTTTCATTGTAGAATCCGCAATAGAAAACGGAGAGTTTCCGTCGCTGTTTGCTATTCCTGGAGCCGCTCCAAGATTAACGAGGGTTTTTGCAGATTTGTAAGCATTATTATAAACCGCGTACATCAAAGCGGTATCTCCGTTAGAGTCCTGCCAGTCAACAGCAGCTCCGTTCAATACAAGAGCAGTAATACATTTGTAGTCGTTCGCCGCAGCGGCAGTAATCAGCGGAGTCTGGTCGCCCTTGTTTACATGGTTGACATCAGCGCCTGCCTTTGCAACCATATCGACAATCTGAGCATTGCCCGAAATAACAGCGTATTCGAGGGGACCCAGATCTTCTGTACTGTACACTGTAACGTCAGCCCCGGCGTTTAACAAAAGCTGAACCTGTTTTTTGTTTCCGGTACGGCACGCCCACATAAGGGCACTTACATTGTCACGGCCTGCAATATTAACATCGGCTCCAAGTGCGACAACCGCCTCAAACAAACCGTTGTCCTTCATTGAAAGCGCTTCAAGAGCAGGACTTTCATTCTTGGACTCGCACTGTTTGATAAATGCTTTGGCTTCTTCGTCGCGCGAACAGCCGGTAAGAGCTGCTGCAACTGCAATTGCGGCAAGAAATTTAATTAAAGTTGTGTGTTTCATACAAATATTATCGCATAAAAACCAGATTTTAGACAGTAAAAGATGTCCAGGTACCGCAAACAACGCGAAGAAGACCGTTTAAATCCCTTTCGATTTTTACTCCGGTAAAACCGTTTTGAGCAAAAAAATCTGCCGCCGCCTCTGCGTTGTATTCGCCGGTCTCCATCAGGAGCAGGCCGCCGTCTGCAAGATGATCTTTTGCCTGAACTACAAGGCGCTTAATCAAAGAAAGTCCGTCGTTCTGACCGTTCCAGCCTGTATCTGGGTTTACGTCTCCGTCCAGGGCAAGAAGCGGCTCCGAGCGTCCGTCCTGTAAAAGTTCAACAGCCTCATTATGCGGAACATAAGGCGGGTTGGTCACAATCATGTCGAATGAAAGCGGGATATTTTGAAAAAGATTAGTCTGTATAAATTGAATATTACTGGCAGCGCTTCCTAAAAGTCTTTCTGCGTTGGTTTTTGCAATATTTAAGGCGTCAGTGCTGATATCGGCGAGTATCAGTTCAATTTGTGCGCCGGAAGGAAGTGATTTTAGCAAACTGATTCCGACACAGCCGCTTCCGGTACACATATCGAGGACGCGGATTTTTTTTGTCTGGGATATGGATTCAATTGAATTAAGGGCAAGTTCAACAAGGAGCTCGGTGTCAGGTTTTGGAATCAAAACAGCAGGGCTTACGGCAAAATCAAGTCCAAAAAACTCCTTGTGCCCGGTAATGTAGGCCACCGGAAGGCCGGTCCTTCTCTGTTCAACGGCAGAATTCAATTTTAGAAGGATGTCGTCAGCGATTGTTTGATCGCGGCTCATCAAAAGGTGTGTTTTATCAAGATTCAAAAAGAACTGCAGCAAAACATCCACGTCCAGCGCAGGCGTCGGACTGTCTTTCAGGAGATTGACTGCATTCTTTTTAAACTGCCCTACCGTCATTAATCTGCGAGAAGTTTACGCTTCGAGGCTCTTGAACTGTTCTTCTTTTGCGTAAACGTTAAGCGCGTCAAGCATTTCGTCCATGTTGCCCATCATAAAGCCAGGCAGGTTGTGAACCGAAAGGTTGATGCGGTGGTCTGTTACGCGGTCCTGAGGATAGTTGTAAGTACGGATTTTTTCTGAACGGTCGCCGTTTCCAACCATGCTTTTACGGACTGCCGAACGTTCAGCGTCTTTTTTGCTCTGTTCAAGATCAAACAAACGTGCGCGCAAAACCATCCATGCCTTTGCCTTGTTTTTAATCTGGCTCTTTTCGTCCTGCTGAATTACAACAATACCTGTCGGAATATGTGTGAGGCGAACTGCGGAGTCTGTTGTATTTACACACTGACCGCCAGGTCCACCGGCACGCATTACATCAACGCGAACGTCGCCCGGTTTGATATCGATTTCTGTTTCTTCAGCTTCAGGCAAAACTGCAACAGTTACTGTCGAAGTCTGCAAACGGCCCTGGCTTTCTGTTGCCGGAACGCGCTGTACACGGTGAACACCACTTTCCCAGCGCAAAGTTCCGTAAACGAATTTACCGTCGATTTTAGTTACAATCTTGTTGAATCCGCCGACTTCTGTTTCCTGGGCTTCCATGTTTTCATATTTCCAGCCCTTTCTGTCGCAAAGGTGCATGTACATTTCCCACATATCGCGGACAAAAAGACTTGCTTCGTCGCCGCCTGCAGCGGAACGGATTTCGAGGATGATGTTTTTTTCGTCGAGCGGATCAGGCGGAATAAGTTTAAGTTTAATCTGCTCTTCCAATTCAGGACGCTGTTCTTCAAGTGTCTTGAGCTCTTCGCGAGCCATTTCTTTCATATCAGGATCGTCTTCTGCAGTAATCATCATTTTTGCATCTTCAATTCCCTGCATAACCTTACTGTTTCGCTCCCCAATAGCTGTTA
>JAEENG010000169.1 GCA_016283615.1 Treponema sp. | reverse complement strand
GTGTTTTGAAAACCATCTGATGGCGTATGAACAGGTCAGTTCTGCCTTTAGGCCCTGCTTACGAAGTTCATTTGCCGCATATTCTGTGAGTTTTCCTGCAAGCCCCTGCCCGTTCATTTCAGGCGAAACTTCCGTATGAACAATATTCACAAGCCCTGGCTTAATTTGAGGGTATTCAATAAGGGCAATCTGCTTTCCGTTTTCGTCTTCAATCCATGATTTATTGTTATCTGATTTGTAAACCAATTCCATGTTTTTCTCCTTATATAAACGCTTGCGTGAGCCGGTAGCGCTGGATGCAGTTTTATTTTTGTGCGCACACTCAGACTTTAAGGGCAGCCTTCCACTCCCCTTCCTTAAAGCCCGTGCATACGGCGGTGTCCGTTACAAGAAGGGGCCGCTTAACCAGCATACCATCACTTGACAAGAGCTTGAACTGCTCGTCCTCGCTCATAGAGGAAAGTTTTGCCGAAAGCTCCATTTCCCGGTAGAGCATGCCACTTGTGTTAAAAAACTTTTTGAGAGGCAGCCCCGATTTTTCATGCAGGGCCCGCAAGGTCTTTTCAGAGGGATGGTCACCCTTAATGTCGATTTTTTCATATTCAATTCCATGCAAATCAAGCCAGGCAAGAGCCTTCTTACAGGTCGAACAGCGGTCATAGCAGTACACTTTTGTCATAACGCCCTCCTTTTTGTGTGCTAATGACAGTGTACAGCAGGGAGGATGATTTTCCAATATGGGATGTGTGTGTGGGGGAAAAGCAAAATTATAGGCCGGGTGACGACATTCAAAGCAAGGTACTGGCCTTTGCCTTTGGCCTGAGCGCCGAAATCGAATGTTTTTTGTGTCACTTTTCCCATTCGTAGGCGGAGCTGAGTCAAAGGAATCAACTCAATTTATTTACAACGGAAGACCCCGCAGTTTCTTCAACACTTTGGTAGAAAACCTTCAGCAGTGTTCTGAATTCAAGATAAGTGTTGCTTGAAACACTGGAGGAACTTTCCAAGCGAAACATTCCGGGTGAGATTCTCACCACGCCTTATCAGAATATAACTACGCCGCCTGCCAGAAGAAATGTATTTGGATTTTACTACAAGAACTGATATGCTTGGAAAAGATAATCAGGAGAAATCAAAATGAAACAAATAATCGTAAGTGGAGCAATCATCCTCCGAACAAATCCACAAACAAACAAAAAAGAAATTTTTGCAACTCAGCGCGGTTACGGCGATTATAAAGACGGCTGGGAAATTCCAGGCGGAAAAATCGAGTCTGGAGAAACTCCGGAACAGTGTATTGAACGAGAAATCCGAGAAGAACTTGCAACAGAAGTAAAGGCCGAAAAAATCCTTGGAACAGTAGATTATGATTATCCAGACTTTCATCTGACCATGCACTGCATTTTGTGCTCAATCGTATCTGGAAAACTTGAACTTCTTGAACATGAAGCTGCACGCTGGCTTACAAAAGAATCTATACGCTCGGTAAACTGGCTTCCGGCTGATCAGCTGATTCTGGATAAGATTGAAAAGCTGCTCTCATAAACGGGCGCAGCCCCACTCAGGCCAGGGATTCCCACTCCTCCCCCCCTCCGCCTTCCACACATTTTATCTTTAAATTTTCATTTTAAATGCTATAATAGGGCCTGATAAAAATTACCCAACAAATCAATCAGGAACCATAAATGACGGATTTTACTAGAGTTATCAGCATTTCTACACTTCTCTTTCTCGCCTTTTTCTGCTTTCAGACGGGTGTTTTTTTGTGTTCAGGCTTCAAGTTAAAACAGAACAACAGGCGGTCGCTTATTTTTATTGAATTTTTTACGGGCTTTCTACTTCTCTTTGATGCGCTGGCCTACATTTATCGCGGAAACACCACTGTGACCGGCTGGTACATGGTGCGCATCAGCAATTTTTTTGTCTTTGTCTGCAATTTATCAGCCGCATTTTTCTTCTGCTTTTACGTCTGCGAATTCATCAAACAGACCCGGTTGAATTTCAGTATTCTTTTAAAACCAAAGTCTTCCATAAAAAACGACAGAATTCCTTCGCAACTTTTTATCGTCCTTTTTTTATGTTTGTTTGGAATCATTCTTACCGTAATCAGTCAGTTCACAAATCTTTTTTATTATTTTGATGAAAACAACATTTACCACAGAAGTGCTTTGTATCCTTTAAGCGTTGTTCTTGGTTTTTTGCCGGGACTTATCACGCTCACGATGCTTCTTCAGAACAGAAAACAGTTTCAGAAAAATGTATTTGTTTCGCTTCTGATTTATTTTGTTCTTCCATTAATCGGTGTAATTCTGATTCTGCTCCAGTATGGTTTTTCATGGATAAACATTTCTCTTGGACTCGGTGCCCTTCATCTTTTCTTTTCTTCAATTAAACTGATGGAACTTGAATTTTATTCGGACAAAAGGGATTCGTCTGTTTTAAGTCCTGTCTATAAGACAATTACTTCCGTTTCAAAAAACCAGAAACGAATCAACCGCAACCATTTATACCAGACTCTCTCCGTAAGCCTCGGTGGAATTCTTTTAGTTCTCCTGATTGTTTCGATCAAGGGTGTGTCGCTTCCAGAAAAAACTCTGACAATCGAAGAGCCTTATTCAGAAAACGACAATTCAAAAAATGTATGCATAACCTTTGCCCGAAACGCAGAAAAACACTGGGTTGACGAAGCTGATCCGGACAGAACCGGCGCACAATACGACGGTGTCATTTTTAACAATATGAAAAGCACTATCATCACCGACTGGAATTTTTCAATTTCTGTTCCGGAAGGCTGTTCGGTAGATCCAGGCCCATGGAACGGCATTTTTACGCTTTCCACCGACACTTTGAACGTCATAAAGCCACATGCAGGCGACAAAGAAAACGTTCACGGAGAAGATTTTTACACTATTACGCCGTTAAAGACTCTCGGTTTTGGATGCATCATGTACGCACCGCATGACTACGAGCCGCTCTCTCAAAAAATTGAATTTACTTATTCGAGCGTTTTAAAGCCGCTCACAAATGTCTTTTTTGACGCCTTCCTTGCATTAATCTTTGTTGCATTCATCATTTCTACAACACTCATGATTTTTGAAGGGAAACTCATCCGTGTTGAAGAAGAAAACAAAAAACTTGAAAACACTGTTAAAGAACGCACAAAAGAACTCGAAGAAGAAAAGAACCGTTCAGAAAGCCTTCTTTTGAACATTCTTCCAAAAGAAATTGCCAGAGAACTTACGGCCCATCCTGACCGTACACTCGCTAAAGAATATCCGAATGTTACTGTTCTTTTTACGGACATTGTCGGATTTACAAAGATAAGCGGCGAAATGAGCGCGGAAGAAGTTGTAACCATGCTCAACAAAATGTTCACGCTGTTTGATGAACGCGCCCAGCGTGAAGGAATCGAAAAAATCAAGACAATCGGAGATGCATACATGGCGGCGGCAGGTCTTACCCAGGAGGGCAAAAACGACGGTGCCGAAAAAATGGTCCGCTTTGCAAAAGGTCTTCTGGAAGATGTACACGCCTTTAACGAAACATCTTCCGTAAAACTCCTGATCAGACTTGGATTAAATTCAGGGCCACTTGTTGCAGGCGTAATCGGCAAAACAAAGTTCATCTATGACATCTGGGGTGACACAGTAAACGTTGCAAGCCGAATGGAAAGCACGGGTCTTCCAATGAAAATTCATGTCACAGAAAACACAAAAGTTCAGACAGAAGGCCTGTATTCATACAGCGAAAACACAGAAATCGACGTAAAAGGCAAAGGCATGATGAAGACTTACTTTTTGTAAGTTCCTCTCCCCCCGGACGCAAAAAAAGCCCCTCCAAAAAGGAGGGGCCGGTTATATCAAACTAGAACTTATACTTGCTTGTGCTCAGGGTGTGGCCGTCGTTGTAAACATCGAACCAGATTTCTTTGTTCTTTGACAAATCCAGTGCCGCATAGAATTCCTGAACATTTGTTACTTTTTTGTCGTTTACTGCGGTAATAACGTCACCGTTCTGCAATCTCATTGCTGCGGCCGGCGATTTTTCCAGAACGTTCATTACTGCAACGCCCTTAACTTTGTCGCCTTCAAGGCCAATATTTTTACGAACCTGTTCTGTCAGAGGAGCTACGATAAAGCCCGGCCAGAGTTTTGAATTATCTGTGCTTACTTTTTCTGTACGTTCTTCGATTCGAACAGTCAGATCAACTGTTTTGCCGTTACGGATTACCTTGAACTGTGCATCTTTGTTTGCAGGCAATGAACCTACTTCGCGTACCAGTTCGTTCTGGTTTTTGATTTTTTTACCGTTCAATTCAATGATAAAGTCACCGGCCTGCATTCCGCCCTTAATGGCTGGAGAATCAATGAATACCTGACTTGCAAAGGCACCGTTTTTGCCCTTAACATCAAGATCCTTTTTAAATTCATCATTTACGTCTACAAGACTTACACCAAGCCAGCCGTATGTGATTTTTCCGTCAGAAATAAAATCGTCAATGTATTTTTTAAGTGAATTAATCGGAAGGCTGAATCCAAGTCCCTGACTTCCGCCTGAGTTTGAAGCAATCCATGTGTTGATTCCGATAATTTCGCCGTAGATGTTTACGAGCGGTCCGCCGCTGTTTCCCTGGTTGATTGCGGCATCTGTCTGGATAAAGTCGTTCATGTTGCCGATCTGGTCACCGCTGCGTCCGAGTGCGCTGACGATTCCCTGTGTAACTGACTGTTTGTATCCGAGAGGGGCGCCCATTGCAAGAACGATGTCCCCTACTTTTACCTTGTCGCTGTCACCAAGTGTTGCAACTACAATATTTGAATCTTTATCGGCTGTAAAAGAAACAAGTGCAATATCCTGACGTTCATCAGCGCCTACAAGTTTTGCGTCAAATTTCTGTCCGTCATTCAGATTGACTGTAATTTCTGTCGCCTTACCTGCAACGTGGTTATTTGTCAGAACGTAAACTGTATCTCCTGTACGTCGTACAATTACGCCCGAACCAAGACCTTTCTGGCTGTATTCCCGTTTGCGTTCTTTTTTATTTTCATCTCCCTGGTTAGGATAACCAAAGAACCAGAACGGCAGATCTTCAAACGGATTTGTCTGGGTAACCGTTGTCTTTTCTGTTACGTCGATTTCTACAACTGAAGGAAGTACTCCGTCAGAAATATAATTGAATGAATTCTGAAGTGCTTCAACAATCTTCAATGATTCAGAAGGAATTTTAACTGCCGGAGTTGTATCGGCAAAAACAGTGTCTGCTGTTCCTTCTACCTTTGTTCTACTGCACGAAAAACTTACTGCAGCAAAAGCAACAACTGCTGCAGCTGCACCAGAAATTATTTTTGTTGTCATATTTTTGATATTTTTCATATTTATTTAGCCTCCAACAAAATCGCCTTTCTGATAATATAATCAAAAAGGCGTTAAAAGGTTACAAAAAAATTTAAGAGTTCACCTAGCAGACAACATCGTCACACAAAGTAAGGATTTCTGTGTGATCGGCAAATACTGCAACAGTGTGCTCTTCGTGGCAGCTTGTTTTTCCGTCGGCAGTCAGAACCGTCCAGCCGTCTTTTGCAAGTGTAACGTCAGCTGTACCAAGGTTAATCATCGGTTCAATAGCAAGTACCATTCCAGGTTGAATTCTTGGATTTGGTCCGCCCTGAGGACAGTTTGGAATAGACGGATCTTCGTGAACATCAAGTCCAACTCCGTGTCCGCAGTAATCATAAACAACGCCGTAACCGTGCTTTCCGTAAGCAATGTCATTTACGGCATTTGAAATATCACGGATGCGGTTACCTGCAACACATGCAGCGATTCCTGCGGCGAGGCACTCGCGGGTAACCTGAACAAGTTTACGCCACTCCGGTTTTACGTTACCAACCTGAACTGTATGACACGAGTCAGAAATATAACCGTCCAGATCAATTCCGATATCAAGACTTACAAGGTCACCGTCTTTTATAATTCTCTTTTTTGATGGAATTCCATGAATTACTTCGTTGTTGATACTGATACATGCAGCGCCCGGAAAGTCTTCTGCATACCAGGCAGGTTTTCCACCGATTTTTTTAATGAACTTAACTACAAGATCATCAACATCTTTTGTACTCATTCCAGGATGCACCTGAGGAATAACATCCCTGAACAGATCAGCAAGTGCATGGCATGACTGTCTGATGCCTTCAATTTCTTTTTCATTTTTTAAGCGAATCATAATATCACCTCTATGCTAATCGGACGGCCTCTTCTTCGCAAATGCGTGCAGTGCGTTCATCTCCCATACGCCGGTAAGCGCCTGCCATTTTTTGTAAAAAATACGCGTCGTCCCTGTTTCCAAAACCTAATTCAAGAGCCCGTTCCCAGGCGTCCAGTGCAAGTTCATCATCGATTTTTCCATCAAGCCTGTATTTTAAAATCGTGCGGGCAAGATCCATAACTTCCGGAAAAAACAGCCTGAAGTATTCAAATGTCCGTTCCATACAGATGATCTGTTCAAGTAAAACAAAGGCGTCATAATACTCATCCCGCAGAACCAGTTCTTCGGCAAGAATAAAACCGTAGTCCATAAAGTCTTCGCGGGTAAACCAGTTGCTCAACCTGAAATTTGCGTGATTCATGCACATCTCTTTGAATTCGCGGACTGCATCGTCTTCACGGTGATGCAGCAGATCAAAGAATATGAGTTTTGCGCGGCTTTCTTCATCTGAGCGCGCCAGAAGCCATTTTCGGTAATCAAAAGATTCTGTGGAGCGGTATGCCTTGTGACGGGTTCTGTAAAAAAAGGATTCGTCAAAAAGGGAGCGTTGTTTTGCATCGGACAGAATTTCGTATGCTTTTACCAGGTTACGAAATTCTTCTGTGGTATCCTGGGTTCCGGTTGTGTCCGGATGTAATTGTTTTGCTTTTAAGCGATAGGCCCGTCTGATCTCGGCAGCGGAAGCACCGGGAGCTACGCCGAGAATTTTATAACAATCTTCCAAAGTAGTAGAATTATAGCGGAAAGAGCCTTTTTACTCAATCTTAAAGCGCTTTTCGATGTCTTTTTCGCGGACAATAAGAACGTTGCAACTGGCGTAACCGACGATACCAAAATTTGTGGCAGAAATATGATCTTTTTTTAAGACATTTCCTACAGAAACCCTGTCATGTTCCTTGCCGCCAAGCACGATAAGGTCGGCTTTAAATTCTTCGGCACAGGTGATAAGTTCCGACCAGACTGCGCCTTTACGGAGTTCTGTCTGGATTTTTACACCTTTTTGCTTTGAAAGCTGAACCACATCTTCCAGAAGTTTTTTGCCTTCTGACTCGAGGGATTTTACGTAATTATCTGATTCATCACTGATAAGAAATTTAGAAAGAGTTAGCTGTCTGATGGTAGCAGTGTCTACAACGTAAACCGCCTTTAATTCGCAGCCGAGCTGTTTTGCCATCAAAATTGAATACATTGAGGCGTGTATGGATTGTTCGGAACCGTTAACGGCAACTATAACTTTTTTAAACAGACTGCGCATTTTTTTACTTTCGCTTTTTTAATGCCTTTAAGACAAAGGTATTTTCCCTCTCCCGCTCTTCCAGAACACCTTCGATATAAGTTTTGGTTTCGCGGTTTTGAGGAATTACAAGTTTATCAAGCGCATTTACACGGCGCTGTGTTTTCTTGACTTCGTTGGCAAGTCTCCACGCAATTGTCCGGATACTTGCCATCTGGGTCAACAAAGAAAGCAGTTTAAAAAATTCAACCATAACCTTATCGCTGTCTGCAAAGCTTCCAAGGTAGGAATAAAAAAGCTGCTGCTTTGGAAGTTCAACTTCGATTGAGTCAAAGTTCATTCCGCCGGTGTTGACGCGGGTTTCTTTAATATGAAAGTCATATTTTACGGAATGACCGATTCGTTCAACACGGTCACCGCCGACGATTTTAAGCATATTTTTGAGGGCGGGATATGCCTGTTCAACAGTTGAATCAATCTGCTTTTCCAAAAGCTTTACCTGTTCAACAATGCGCATCAACTCCATCACAAGAATTTCCCGCTTTTGTTCCAGAAGTTCATAACCGTTCTGGGCAACGGAAAGCTGTTCTTTAATCGAGAGAAGATTTGATTTTGTCGGCGCAATGTTTAACTTAGCCATCTACTTCTGCCTTTGGCATATATTTGTCGATTAAGCTGCTTGGAATTCTGTACAGATCTCTGCGGGGGAGCATTGAAAGAAGTGACCAGCCAAGATCCAGAGTCTGTTCAATTGTACGGTCTTCGTGCTCGCCCTGGGCAAAAAACTTTTCTTCCATTGCCTGGCCAAATTTGAGGTAATCCTTGTCTTCGTCAGAGAGTTCTTCTTCGCCGATGATTGCGGCAAGTCCCCGGATTGTTTTTACTTTTGAATACGAGGCAAAAAGCTGGCTTGCAAGGGCACTGTGGTCTTCCCGGGTCATTCCTTCTCCGATACCGTCCTTCATCAAACGGCTCAAACTTGGAAGAACGCTTACAGGAGGATAAACGCCTTTCTGGCTCAACTCACGGTCAAGTACAATCTGGCCTTCCGTGATATAACCGGTAAGGTCCGGAATCGGGTGGCTGATATCATCATTTGGCATTGTCAGAATCGGAATCTGGGTAATTGAACCGGTTGAACCCTTGATTTTTCCTGCCCTTTCGTACAATTCAGCAAGGTCCGAATACAGGTAGCCCGGATAACCTTTACGTCCCGGAACTTCGCCCCGGGTTGTAGAAATTTCCCGCAGGGCTTCGCAGTAGTTTGTCATATCGGTCATTACAACCAGAACGTGCATTCCCTTTTTGAAGGCAAGGTACTCAGCGGCTGTAAGAGCACAACGCGGTGTGATAATACGTTCAATCGACGGAGAATCTGCAAGGGAAAGGAACATTACTACCTTGCTCAAAACTCCGGATTCTTCAAATGAATTGATAAAGAACTGGGCCTGGTCGTATTTGATTCCCATTCCGGCAAATACCATCACAAACTGCTCATCGCTGTTTTTAAGTTTTGCCTGACGGATAATCTGTGCCGCAAGGCGGTTATGGCTCAAACCGTTTCCGCTGAAAATCGGAAGTTTCTGGCCGCGGATCAAAGTGTTCATTCCGTCGATGGATGAAATTCCCGTCTGAATAAAGTCTTTCGGATAAACCCGGGCAAAAGGATTGATTGGCATTCCGTTTACATCGATTTTTTCGCTGGACACAATGGGAGGAAGGCCGTCGGCGCTGTTTCCGAGGCCGTTAAAAATTCTGCCCAGAAGTCCGTCGCCTACCCTCAATTCAAGAGGCTCGTCCAGAAATTCAACAGAACTGTCGTTTAAGTCCAGTCCGGTAGTTGAACCAAAAATCTGAACAACGGCAGCTTCTTTATTCAAGTCGATTACGCGGCCCGTTCTTTTCTGGCCCTGCTTATCGCGGACATAGACGATTTCGTTATAAAAAATATTTTCTGCGGCACGAACAACAACAATCGGTCCGTCAACAGAATTAAGTCCCCGGTACTCAATGCCTTTCATACATACGCTCCAGAGCACCCATTTGCTCATCTAATTTGTTTTCTGTTTCTTTAATCAGCTCCAGGTTGTCGTTTGGAACTGTAAGCTTTAATCTTACAATATCTTCCCGCACGCTCAGGGCGAGCACTTTTGAAAGAGTTGCACCGTTTTTAATGAGGGCAAGTCCCCTTTCATAAAACTGCATAATCAGAAGAAGAATCTGAATCTGCTTTTCTGGAACAGAATAAACGTCAATCTTATCAAATGCGTTCTGCTGCAAAAATCCGTTTTTAATCATTTCCGAAACAACAAGAACAAGTCTCTCCGTATCAGGAAGGGAATCAGGACCAATCAATTTTACAATTGCCTGAAGCCTCTGTTCTTTTTTAAGAAGCTCAAGTGCCGAAAGGCGTACTTCTGCCCAGCGCGGGTCAAAATTATCCCACCACTGCCTGACTTCTTCAGCGTATTCGGAGTAACTGTCTATCCAGCCGATTGCAGGATAATGACGGGAGTTTGCAAGTTCCCGGTCCAGAGCCCAGAAACAGCGGATAAAGCGTTTGGTATGCTGTGTTACAGGCTCAGAAAAGTCGCCGCCTGGAGGACTGACCGCACCGATTACGGAAACGCTTCCTTCCTGGCCGCTCAATGTGTTTACGCGGCCTGCGCGTTCGTAGAATTCTGCAAGGCGTGTCGGCAGATATGCAGGAAAACCTTCTTCTGCAGGCATTTCTTCCATACGTCCGCTCAACTCGCGGAGGGCTTCGGCCCAGCGTGATGTTGAATCCGCCATTACCGCAACATGGAGCCCCATATCACGATAGTATTCAGCAAGTGTAATTCCCGAATACAAACTTACTTCCCGGGCTGCAACAGGCATGTTTGAAGTATTTGCAATCAGAATTGTACGTTCCATCAGGGATCGTCCGGTTCGGGGGTCAATCAGGGCAGGAAACTCTGTCAAAACGTCAGTCATTTCGTTGCCGCGCTCACCGCATCCGATGTATACGATAATGTCAGCGTCGCACCATTTTGCAATTGCGTGCTGAGTCATTGTTTTTCCGGTACCAAATCCCCCTGGAATCGCCGCAGTTCCGCCCTTGCTCAGCGGAAAGAACACGTCAATTACTCGCTGGCCTGTTACGAGAGGCTGGCTTACTTCAAGTTTTTTCGCAAAAGGACGTGGATTACGAAGCGGCCAATACTGAGAAAGCTTTAACTCTTCACCAAGGTCGGTTGTTCCGATAACGTCATCCACGGTGTATGAGCCGGAGCCCTTAAAAGTTTTTAATGTAGTGCCCCTGATGTAAGGCGGCACTATAATTTTATGGAGAACAGACTGTGTTTCCTGAACTGTTCCGAGAATGAGTCCGTTTTCAATTCTGCAGCCTTCTTTAATTGAATCCGCCGCTTTGAATTCCCACTGTTTCTTAACATCAAGGCTTTCCGTTCTGTCGCCTGGATGCAAAAAAGCACCGGAAGTCTCAAACATTGATTTGAGCGGGCGCTGGATTCCGTCGTAAATTGTTCCCACAAGGCCGGGACCAAGACGCAGAGAAAGAGGACGCTCGTTGGAAACAACGCTCTCGCCTACCTTCATTCCTGTATCATCTTCATATACCTGAATAGTTGCACTGCCCTTGTTCTGACGGATGATTTCTCCAATCAAGCGTTTTGAACCGACATCAACAACATCATACAAACCTGCACCTTCAAGGCCTTCTGCGTAAACAATCGGTCCGCAAATGCGGGTAATTTTACCTGTTATCATTTTGGCAGCCTCCCGTCAAAAAGAGATGCAGCAAGTTCATACGAGTATTTATCTTTTATCTGTCTAAAAAGTTCATCCATTGTAAGTCGAACCGTAAATGTATTTTCTTTGTCACAAATCAGAAGTCCCGCGTGCTTTTCATTGCCCGGACAGGCTTCTTCCCGTGACTGGCTGAATTCAATTTTGTCAAAGGCAGAAACATTTTTTGCAAAACCGCCCATGATTTTTTCTGCAGATTTTTTTTCAAGTCCAAAAAAGCTCACATTCAGTTTTTTGTCTGCAAGGGCACTTTCGTACTGCAAAAGCCTTGAAGCAAGAAGAGCATCAAATTCATCTTCACTCATTGAATCAAAAAAGCTGTTCAATGCAGTGTTAACTTTCCGGTCATAATATGAGACTAAAAATCTTTCTTTTTCCAGCGGAATGTATGCTTCCGCATTTTTCTGACGCTGTAGAATTCTTGATTCGTACTCGGCCTTTGCATGCTTATAAGACTCTTCAACGCGCTCATCTACTTCAGAAAGAATTTTTTCTTCTTCCTCCCTTGCACGCTGCAAAATCCTGTCGGCCTTCTTTTTTGCGTCAATTTCTATTTCTCTGTCTAAAACATCTGTTGAACGTAACTCTTCCATACTTACTGCCTAAACCGAAATTCCAACCGCTTCCCTGATGGCATCCGTCAAAGTCTTTTTGCCTTCCAGATGCCCGCTCAACGGCGGAATTTCTACAATGAGCGGATATTTTGCAGCCTTCTGCCAGGCAAGAACTTCATCTTCAATCATGACGGAAACATCTTCAGACAAAATCAAAACCCTGGGTTTGCTGTCCAT
>JAEENG010000168.1 GCA_016283615.1 Treponema sp. | reverse complement strand
CGTTATTCAAAGCATTGCCGAAGAAACAAACCTTCTTGCGATGAACGCGGCAATCGAAGCGGCACATGCCGGTGAAAGCGGTAAGGGTTTTGCCGTTGTAGCTGCCGAAGTTCGTAAACTTGCAGAGTCTTCAACCAAGCAGACAAAGACAATTGAAGCGGCTCTTCAAAAAATTACAGTTTCGATTGAAGAAGTAACAAAGCATGCTCAGGACGTTGTCGAAAAATTCCGTCTCATTGAAAAAGAAGTAAGTACTGTTTCTAAACAGGAATCTACAATCCTTAAGACGATGGAAGAGCAGACAGCCAACAGCCGTAAAGTAATGGACTCGATGAATATAATCAACGACATTACTAAAAAAGTTCAGCAGAGCTCTGTAGAAATGCTTGAAGGCAGCCGTCAGATTTCAAAAGAAGCCCAGAACATGAATATAATCACCCAGGAAATCAACGGCGGTATGACTGAAATGGCAACCGGTGCCGATCAGATTACTGAGGCAGTAGCTACAGTAAACGGCCTGACCGAAGACACTAAAAACAGCATTGCTTCTCTCACTACTGAAGTTCACAAGTTTAAGGTGTAAACAACTGTTTACCTGCGCGTAATTCCGGAGCCGCGCAGTTCACTCACGCCGCCTGCTTTTTTGACGGCTTCAATCTTCTGAGGAAACTCGTTGATAACTGCGTCGACGTGGGTGATGATTCCGAGCATTTTGCCTGAATTCTGGAGGCGCTTGAGGGCGTTGACTGCTTCTGTGAGCGGATCGCCGCTGAGAGTTCCAAAGCCTTCGTCCAGAAAGAGCGAATCTACACTTATATTCTGGCTTGCAAGTTCTGCGATTCCGAGGGCAAGCGACAGACTGATTATAAATTTTTCGCCGCCGCTCATATTGGAAACAGGCCTGTCTTCTTTTGAATCCGGATAGTTTATGTCGTGAACCATAAAATTCACAGAAGCATCCTTTTGGACGAGAGTATACTTTCCGCTGATTCCAAACAGATACTTATTTGCCTTGATAATCAGATTCTTAAATGCAAGTCCCTGAACAAAAACATCAAAGTCCGAACCGTCAGTTTTACCAATGATAGTTTTTAATTCATTCCACAAAGTATAACGCTCGAGGGCAGACTCATATTCCTTAACAACTTTCTGGTTTTCTTTTGCCTGCTCCTCGTTGGCCTTGAGCGTCTGTTGTATTGCGCCTATTTCTCCGGCCGCGTCCGTCAATTGTTCTGCTACCTGGTCCCTTTCGGTTTTAAGCTGCTCCAGAGATTTTTGTGTGAGCGCCATTTTTTGATGCTCTTCATATTCGGTGGCGGCAGTTTGTAAGTTTGCCTTTGTTTCTGAATCAAGCCGCGCAAGTTCATCTTTCTGCAGGCGGAGCTGTTCAAGTTCACTTTCTTCAACAAAGCATTTATTGAATTCTTCGGCGTCCTTAAAGCCATTTTTAGTGAGAGCCTCGTCAAAGGCATTTTTTGCCTGCAAAAGTTTTGGCTCATCTTTAGAAATCTGGTCGTTTAAAAGTTTAATGCGCTCCTGAGCATTGTTTTTTTCTGTTGAATTTTCATTATAAACGCGTTCGGCATTCTCTTTTGCCTCTTTTAACTGTCCGTGTTTTTTGTCGTACTGCTCCCGTTCTTCCTGAACTGTTTTGCCGCCAAAAATTCCGGTGCGTTCCTTCTGAAGTGACAAAAGTTCTTCTGAAAGTTTTTGAACTTCTACTGTCTCTGCCTCAAGAGATTTCTGGAGAACATCTGTATTGAGCGCATCCAGCTGCACCTGAGTTTCGGAAATTAATTTTTCTGTCTCGTCGAGTTTTGCTTCTTCGGCTTTGTAGAGTTCGGACTTTTTTTCAAGTTCAAGAATGGCACTTTCTGCGTCCATGGTCTCTGAAAGACTAAAATTCCAGACGGCAAGGGTTTTATTGATTTCATTCTTTATCGACTTAATCTGTTCAGTAAGGTCTGCGTGCTGATTTTTACTGTTGTTCAAATCGGCCTGCTTTACGGTAAGTTCGTTATTAAGCGCATTTTTCTGGTTTTGAACTTCAGAAATTTTTTTGTTGAGGCTTGTGATTCGTTCCGTCAAATCTGCATTTGAAGATGAATCAGTTCTGGAAGGCGTTGCCCCTTCATCACAGAACGGGTGTTCAACAGAGCCGCAGACAGGACATGGCTTTCCTTTTTCCAGTGTCGCCTGAATCAGATTTGCCACCGAAATATATTCGGTCGAAACAAGAGTTTTGAGTTCATTGTTAAGCCTGGTGTCCGCCGATTCAAGATTTGAAAGTTCGCTTTTTGCTTCTGCAATTTTAGATTCGAGCTGGTCAATCTGCTCAGTGAGTTTCTGGAGTTTAGTTTCGTTGTCGCTTAACTGTTTTGAATTCTGCCTTAAAATTGCAATTTTTTCCGGAAGTTTTGAATCAGAGCTGTTTTCTTCTATATATTTAGTTGAACTGGCAAACTGTTCTTTTAGAGAAATTTCTCTTGAGGCCAGCTGAGCGCGTTTTGCCTGTGCATTTTGAACTGCTTCCTGGGCATCCGCCTTCCGTTTATTTGCCTTATCGAGATTTTGTGAGACTGGAACGATTTTTGCGTCGAGTTTTGTAACTTCTTCCCAAATTTTTTGCTGCTCGGAAAGCGATTTTTCAAATTCATCAAGAGATTTTTTTGCTTCTTTTGCGGAATTCTGGGATTCAATAAAAACCTTTTCAATTTCTGTAAGGGAGTCAGTTGAAATTTTTAATTGAATTTTACGCGTGTTCTGGGCGTCGTCCAAAGTCTTAAACTCAGTCCAGGCGGCCCTACAGTTTTTTGCCTTGTCTGCATTTTTTAAGATAAGTTCGGACTGTGCAAAGGCGGCCATTTTCTGTTCAAAATCCAGGCGGTTGTGCTTTGCATTTTCTTCCTTTTCCTTTAAGGCAGAAAGCTGTTCAAGCCATGTAAGCTGAGTCTGGACTTGGGCGGCAGAATTATTCAACTCTTGAACCCGGGCCGAAAGTTCAGCTGTTTTATTGTTGAGTTCTTCTATCTGTTCTTTAGAAAGTGCCTTGAGGTTGTCTTTTTTTTCTTTTAAATCATCGAGGCGCCTTTTTTCTTCACTCCATCGGTCACAGATTGCAGCTCCAATCTGCTTGTATTTTCTTGTGCCGTTGAGTTTTGCAAGAATTTCTGCGCGTTCACGCTCTGAGTCTCCTTTTGTCGATCCCTCCCTGATAAAACTGTCAAATTCACCCTGGGCAAGCATAATCGAGCGGCAGAACTGATCGTAATCGAGTTGAATTATTTCTGTTGTGGCCGCTTTAAGGGATGCAATTGCAAGTCCTGACTGAACCTGGCCGGTATGGAGATTTATAATCTGGCATGAAGCGCTAGAAAGTTTTCCGTCAGATTTATCGCGTGCCCTGTGCTGGCTGAATTCAGAAACATAGGTTCCGCGCCTGCACTCGTAAGTTACGCGTGCAAGACAGTGTGCGGTGTGGCGCGTCATAATTTCATTTACGCTCGAAAGGTTGGACTGGCGCGGCGTGCGTCCGTAAAGAGCAAGGGTAATTGCGTCAAGAATTGTAGTTTTTCCGGCCCCGGTTTCGCCGCAAATGACAAACAAATCGTGATTTTTTTTGTAGTCCGGGTGTTCAAGATCGATTGACCAGTAGCCCTGGAGGGAGTTGAGGTTTTCTATTTCGATTTTTTTGATTCTCATTCTTCGTCTCCGTTGAAGTTGCCGTTTGCGATTTCCATAAAGAGGGGAAGAAGGCGTTCTATTTTTGAATCAATTTCCTGTTCGCTCAAATCCGGATTTTTTGCCCTGACGCGAAGCTTAAAAATTTCTTCTTCGTCAAAAGTTTTAAGTTCGGCCATTCCAACATCAGGCATGCCGTATTTTAAAACGTCCTCAGAAGTTTTTACCTTCCAGCTTACAACACTGACATTTTTTGGAAGGTTTTCAATCAAGTCTTCAAGCTGGTAATGAATATCAATTCCACTTTCGGGAAGATAATTTATTTCGATATAAGTTTCTTTTTGAGGCGGATTTTGAATGAATTTTACAAGTTCGGCCCTTGCAGTTGCGCAGTTTCCGAAGATTCGCCGGAAGCAGATGCTTTCCGGAACCGGAATTTTGGTAACGGCCGTGTTGAATTCAATTTTTGAAGGCGAATTTTTATCCAGTTGTATATCTACAAGATTCACATAGCGCTGGATATTTGTCTCGTCAAAACCCATCACGAACGGTGAGCCTGAATAGGTAATATTTTTGTTTCCTCCCACCGTCGTTGAATAGTGAATGTGTCCGAGCGCAACATAATTAAATTCATCCGGAAAAACCGACGCAGAAACCGTGCCCAGATTTCCGACAACATCGAGGGAGCGGATTCCATCGTCCAGTTTGTCATTCTGGTTAAGTGTTTTACGGCGCCCTTCAAGGTCTGCGGCGTAAAGGTGACCGGTTGCAATAATCGGAAGTTCCCGATTGCCGCGTAGGTTTTTTGCCGCTTCGAGAACTTTTGAATAGAGAGTGCCGTATGCAAGGTCAGAAAAAGTTCCGGCTTCGGTTGCCTGGTCAAAATAATTGCGGAGTTCATTTTCGCTGGCGTAGGGAACGGCCGCACAAATTCCGGCTGCTTTGCCGTCGCTGCCAGTAACTTCAAACACCATGTCTTCGGGGGTAATATTGCTAATCTGGCCCACCACGTGAATATTCAATGAGGAAAGAATTTGTTTTTCGCTGTCCAGCAGGTCTCCGGAATCGTGATTTCCACCGGTTACAAAAACATTTTTACAGCACGTTCCCTGAATCGACGCCAGAAAGTTATGAAAAATCTTTTTAGCTTCGTTAGGCGGGTTAATCTTGTCGTAAATATCGCCCGCAATCACCAGAGCTTCTGCTCCGTTCGCAATAATCTGTTCTTTAAGCCAGGCCAGAAAGGCTCTGGCCTCGTCATTTCTGTCAATTTCGTACATCCTGTTGCCAAGATGCCAGTCCGCCGTGTGAATGAATTTCAATTAATTTCCTCTGTGGTGATTGAGAGACCCGGAATAATTAATCACCTGTGTAATCAGACCATGTTAAGTATTCATAATCAGGTACATTCTTATAGTCTACACCCTTAATACCTATCTGTTTCTTAAACTCGTTTCCTGAAAAATCCCATTCATCAAAGAAATGGAATACGGGACCTTCTTTTGTTGTTACAACATATTCCTTTGATTCACCGCCCATATCAGAATCAGTCTTAATGAAATAATACTCAACCGAAGTAATTGTGTAATTAAGTGTCTTTTTATCCTTACCCCAGGCAAAATCAAGCTTTGCTTTTTTTCTGTCTAAATCAAAAGACCATTTGAGTGTAAATCTTTCAAGGGAAAGAACTGTTCCTTTTTTATAGTTTGTTTTCTTATACATTGAGGCAGATTTTTTTGTCTTATAAATGTATCCGGAGTCACCCTTAGCCCTGCTAACCTGCTCGTAAAGTTTTTTGATTGCCTGGGCATGTTCAGGAGGAACTTCTTCGTCGCCTTCACTTTCTGCTGCAGCCTGTGAAAAGGCATTTCCAAGGCGGCTGTAAAGATCAGCAAGATCCTGGTCCCCGTAAGAATAATCTTCATTGGCAGCGCTTGTACCTGCATCATCAAAACTGGATGTGTCCAGGTTTTTAGAAGCCTTTATAACAGCCTTTGAGTTGGCTTCTACTACAGCGTAATCCTTTGGATTGAGGTTTTTCTTTAACTCGGCCATCGGATCCATTCCCATTGCCTTGAGCATGGCCGCAGACTGTGCATCAATCTCGCTGGCTGCACAGACAGCAACAGCGCAGGAACTAATTGTCCCGAATTTTTCTATACAGTTTGACCCGCTGATTCCATATTTGTTCAAAACGCCGTCGACAGATGCTTTCTGCTTTTGAGACGCATTAATTGAATCGTTTGACCAGACTCCAAGGGCCTGTAATTCCTTTACGATAGGAGTTAAATTTTTGGCCCAGTTTTTAACATCGCTGTCTGTAATACCGGCTGATTTTGCATTTTGAGCGTACAGGCCAGATACCATCATCAATGATACTAAGAATGAGAATAATTTTTTCATACAGTTCTCCTTGCACATATGCGGGGTGTGAGTATAACAATGGGTTGTTGCGCAGACAGTTTGACAGCCTGCCGGTTTTTTAACCGTGAAATTCAAAAAGAATCAGAATTAATTTTACCTTGGAATAGGCTTACACGCAAGAAATATGTATATCAAAAGAATCTTCAACACAACAAATAAAGATGATAAACTGAAAATATAAATGGCCATGCAGGTGGCAAAGCAGGAATATATGTTGAATTGTTTAGCAGTAGCATTAGGCGGCGGAATCGGTGCCTGCCTCAGATATCTGATTGGTCTGATTCCCCTTAAAGAACCGTACGCGTTTCCGTTAAAGACTCTGGTGATAAATCTTGTCGGTTGTTTTGCAATCGGACTGATTGCAGCCCTGGCAGTAAAGAATAGTTCGCTCTCTCCAAAGACAGTGCTCTTTATAAAAACCGGATTGTGCGGCGGCTTTACAACATTCTCAACCTTTGCTTTGGAAACAGAGACACTCATAAAGACAGGACATATCGGACTTGCTCTTCTTTATGTTGCGCTGAGTGTGGTTGCAGGAGTGGGGCTGGCATTTGCAGGGCAAGTTGTTGTGGGGAAGTAGGATGAACGAACTTACACCGATTCAAAAAGAAATAGTAACTGCCCTTGAGCAGATGAAAGAAAAGTCTCTTATTACAGAAGCAAATCTCGCAAAGAAGATTCGAGAAAATGCAAAAATCTCCGGTAAGAATAAGGCCGGAATCTGTCTTAAAGATTTGGAAGTTTGCATTGAATATCTTGGTGAAAACAATCAGCTGCCTTAT
>JAEENG010000167.1 GCA_016283615.1 Treponema sp. | reverse complement strand
CCTGAAGATTGTGGTAAACAAGTTCCGAGTCATACTGTGCGCCGACACCGGCAAGGCTTGTGCGTTCTGCCTGTGGAATTCCAAGCTTTTCGAATGTGTCCTTGATGTCCTGCGGAACGTCTTCCCACTTGCCCTGCATTTTTGTGTTAGGGCGGACGTAGGTTGCGATATTTTCGATATTAAGTCCGGAAATATCAGGTCCCCACTCAGGTTCTTTAAGCTCGTTGTATATTTTAAGCGCATTCAGACGGAATTCGCGCATCCATTCCGGGTCGTTTTTGTCTTTAGAAAGCTGTTCGACAATTTCGGCAGTAAGGCCTGCCTTGTTGCGGTAAAAGCCCTTTTCTTCGTACTTAAAGTCGTACGGCGAGGTATCTATATCTGAAATCTGTGTTTTTTCTGTTTCCATAAGCGTTTAATTCGATTCAATCCAATCAGCCGATAAACTGTTCAAAACCTTCTTCGTTGATTTTCTGAACAAGTGAACCGTCATCATCTTTTATGATTTTACCCTTTGCAAGAACATGAGTCTGGTCTACGCGCAGACTTTCAAGAATCTTTGTTGAGTGAGTGATGATGATTAAAGTGCCGTTTGTCTGTTTCTGGTATTCTTTGATTCCGTTTGAAACAGTGCGGACAGCGTCAACATCAAGACCTGAGTCAGTTTCGTCAAGAATTGCAAGTTTTGGTTTGAGCATTAAAAGCTGAAGGATTTCGCTCTTCTTTTTTTCTCCGCCGGAAAATCCTACATTCAGGTCGCGGCTTGCGTAAGAAGGATCCATGTGTAAAAGTTCCATCATGGCCTTGAGCTCTTTCTGGAACTGGAACAGTTTAACGCGCTCGCCTGTGCGGGATTGAACTGCGTTTCTGATAAAGCTTTCGAGAGAAATGCCCGGAACTTCAAGCGGAGTCTGGAATGACAAAAAGATTCCGAGGGCGGCGCGTTTGTCTGCGCTCAATTCTGTAATGTCCTGGCCGTCAAATAAGATTTTTCCGCCGGTAACTGTGTAGCGCGGATTTCCCATAATTGAATAGCCCAGAGTAGATTTTCCTGCTCCGTTTGGTCCCATTAAAACATGTGTCTCACCGGCTTTAACGCTTAAGTTGATTCCGTTGAGAACCTGTTTTTTTTCTATATTGACTTGTAAATTTTCGATTTGTAATAAGTTTTCCATACTCTACTACTTTACTAGATTAAAGAACTTTGTACAACGAGGAAGGAAAAACTCTCTGTAAGATAACGCAGATTTTAAAGATAAAGCATTTCTTGTTTTCAACTTTTGGTTTTCAGTTTATACTTGAATATATGAAATTACCTCGTAAATCAGGCATTCTGCTTCATCCGACAAGCCTTCCGGGAACACCGGGCATCGGAACTTTTGGAAAAGTTGCGCGCGACTTTGTTGACTTTCTTGCAAACTCCAGCACCAGGCTCTGGCAGGTGCTGCCGCTCGGCCCGACAGGCTACGGCGACAGTCCTTACCAGTCTTTTTCTACATTCGCACTCAATCCGCTTTTAATCGATCTGGACGATCTTGTTGAACGCGGCTGGGCTGATTCAACAGACATCCAGATTCCAGAATATATAAAAACTGAAGGAAACGTTGACTTTGGAAGCGTTGTTTACTGGAAGGTTCCTCTGCTGAATTCAATTGCTTCCAGGGCAGAAAAACTCGGTGGAGCACAATTCAAAAAAGAATTTGCAGAGTTTGAATCAAAAAACGATTTCTGGCTTACAGACTATGCTCTTTTTATGAGTATCAAAACTGCCTACGACAAGGATGGCATGTGGAACAAGGCCTGGCCAAAAGAACTTGCAGGCCGTGACCAAGCTGCCCTTGAAAACTGGCAGAAAAAGCACGCAAAAGAAATCAGGGCGTATAAAATAATTCAGTTTTTTGCATACACGCAGTGGACTTCTCTTCATGAATACGCAAACGCAAGCGGGGTAGAGATAATCGGTGATATTCCGATTTTTGTAAGCCCGGACAGTGCTGACGTCTGGGCAAACCAGAAGTTCTTCCAGTTGAATAAAAACGGAGTTCCTAAGGTTGTAGCCGGAGTTCCGCCTGATTATTTTAGTCCGACCGGTCAGCTGTGGGGCAATCCTCTTTACGACTGGAAGGCGCTAAAAGAAGACAATTACAGCTGGTGGATCAAGCGAATTGAATACAATCTTGCCCTCGTGGATTATATCCGTATCGATCACTTCCGCGGTTTTGACACTTACTGGGCAGTTCCTTACGGTGCAGAAAACGCCGTAAAAGGAAAGTGGCTCAAAGGGCCTGGAATTGCATTTTTTAATGAACTTAAAAAGCAGCTGGGCGAACTTCCTTTAATCGCAGAAGACCTTGGAATCATCACTGACGCGGTCCGTGTTCTGCGCGACAAAACAGGACTTCCTGGAATGAAAATCCTTCAGTTTGGTTTTGACACGGCAGAGTTTTCCAGCGGAGCCCTGCTCAATTCATTTTTGCCGCACAATTTTACGACAACAAACTGCGTAGTTTACACAGGCACCCACGACAACGATACAACTCAGGGAAGTTTAAACGCGATGAATGATGAGTGTTTATGCCTCGTTGCATCTTACGTCAAGGGACGCCGTGTTGAATGCGACGAAGCGTGGGCAATGCGCTCATCGGGCGAATTGTGCCGTTCCCTCGTAAGCGCGTGTTATTCAAGCTGTGCAGACTTTGCCATCGTCCCTGAACAGGACTTGTTTGGCTTTGGAAGTGACTGCCGCATGAACACTCCGGGAACAGGGCATGCAAACTGGAGCTGGCGAATGAGGAGCGACATGCTTTACGGACCTGACGCGGACAGCAAAACTGCATGGTTAAAGGAATTGAATATTTTGTACGCCCGTTAATTTTTGTGCTTATATTCAATTTTTCTTGACAATCGCAGTGATTGAATTAAAATTCAGTCTATAAACTTTACGGAGGAATAAAAATGGCTAGAGGTCATGACTACTTTGGTATTAACTGGTTTATCAGTTTGATTCTCGCAATCATTCCGGTTACATCATTTATTCTTGGATTCTGTACACGTTTTTCTGAGAAAAAATATGTAGCAGCTGTACTTCGTCTTCTTCTCGGATGGAACATCATCTGGGTTCTGGACATTCTCTGCATGCTTTTCAACAAAAGCATCCTCAGAATTATCAACTGCTAGGTTAAAAACAAAAGACCGCTTTAAGCGGTCTTTATTTTTTTAAAACAGACTTGTCAAAACTCCAAAAACAGCCCCCGCAAGGACGACGAGTATCGGATGAATCTTTGTCTTAAAGAGGCAGAAACAGCCTGCAAGATAAAACAAAAGGGCAGGAAGATTTACAAGGTTTTTCCAGGTTTCTGCCTGGTTGAATGCACAAAGTCCTGCTTCCGGGATATTTAACAGGGCAAGGACAAAGACCTTTACTGCTGCGACTGCGATAATTCCGGTTACTGCCGGGCGCAGGGAAGAGAAGGCGGCTTTTACGCCTGCACGGTCTGCAAATCTGCCAAAAAAGCGTGCGATTATCAGAATACAGATTACCGATGGCGCAGCCTGTCCGAGCGTTGTAATGACTGCTCCGGCAGGTCCGTAAAGTTCAAAGCCGATATAGGTTGCCATGTTGATTCCCATCGGGCCTGGTGTACTTTCGCTGACGGCAACCATGTTGTAGAACATATCAATTCCAATCAGGGCAAATTTTTCTACGAGCAGCTGCTGCATTACGGTGATTGCAACAAGTCCGCCTCCGATTGTAATCAGCCCCACATACATAAAAATAAAGAAAAGCTGGTACAGGGGAATTTTCTGTCCTTCTGTAACTGTAACGGTAGCTTCTCCGGACGCAAGGGCTTTGAGGGCACTTATTCCAAAATTCAATCCGATAAAGGCAAT
>JAEENG010000166.1 GCA_016283615.1 Treponema sp. | reverse complement strand
CTTTGAGGATTTTAACCTGATTCAAAATCATCTCGTCTCCGCTGTTCATTTCTTTTGAAGCCTGCTTTACCTGGCTTGTTGCGTCGTTCATGTCGTTGAGTGCGCTGATTACCTGTTTGCTTCCTTCGCTCTGTTCAATCATTGAATTCCGGATCTGCTGAACTACCTGGTTTGTGTCTTTAATCTGCTGGGAAACCTGTTCAAAGGCATCGCTTGATTCCTGGCTTGCATTTACAACTTCTTCAATTGATTCACGAATCTTTAAAAGCTGGTTTCCGATTGATTTTGACTGGTTGCTTGAAGTTTCTGAAAGTTTTCGGATTTCATCTGCAACAACGCTGAATCCCTTTCCGGCTTCGCCTGCGTGGGCAGCTTCAATTGCGGCGTTCATTGCGAGGAGGTTGGTCTGTTCGGCAATTGCAGAAATTGCCGAGTTTGCTTCGTGCAAAAGCTGTGACTGTGTATCAATCTGTTCAATACATTCGTTTACGGCCTGCTGTTTTACAGAACCTGTCTGGACGTTTGTCTGGAGCAGGTCGAATGACTGGGCCATTTTTTCTACATTTGAACTTACTGAATTCGTACTTGAAATCATTTCTTCTACTGCATTTGATGCCTGACTTACGCCCTGTGCCTGACGGTTAATCATGGATTCAAGGGAATCGATATTGCGGGCAATCTGGTCTACGGCACTTGCAGTGTCAGATACAACGCTTCCCTGATCGATAATCTGGTTGTTAACGGCGCTGATGTGCTGGATAATTGAACTGATTGCGTCGGCTGTCTGATCAGAACTGTCGGTCATGTTTACACCGGCATTTGACAAAGCTTCGCGTGAATTTGAAATTTCCCGGACGATTTCTGAAAGTTTTTCGTTAAAGCTGTTAAAGCTTGTAGTAATTTCACCGATTTCATCATCTGCCTTGTATTCGATACGGCGGGTTAAATCGCCCCGTCCGCTTGAGATTTCCTTGAGGGCGTTTGTAACATATTTGAGACCGCTTGTGATTGAAAGCGAAACGATGAATGCTACCAGGAGAGCAAGAATAATTGCTACAACACTTACAATAATTGTGAGAATAATGCTCTGGCGTATTTCGCTGTAAAGTTCACCGGAAGGTCCGATACAGAGCAATGTCCAGCCGCACAAAGAAGGCATTTTGCGTGCTGCAAAATAGTGGCCTTCATAATCCAGGCTGATGTATGGTTCATCTTCCTGAATATTTGAAACCAGACCGTTAAAATTGAATTCAGTAAAGAAGTTTGCGTTTGCAACTTTGGAAGGATCCGGATTTGTAACATAGTTTCCTATAGAGTTAATCATGAACGGCTGTCCGTTCAGGCTGAGTTTAACTTTTTCAACGAGTTCAACAACGTCGTCGAGCAGAAGGTCAATTCCGATAACACCTGCAAATTCACCCTGGCGGTTGGTAAAGGAACGCGAAAGTGTAACAACGATTCCCTTGGACTGTTCATCAACATACGGGTCAGAAAAAACGATTGTTCCCTGATTTTCTTTAGCCTTGATGAACCAGGTCCGGCTGGTTTCATCAAAATCAGCAGGAGCATTCCAGTGGATGTTTGAATATGTAAAACCGCCGCGGCATGTAGGAACTGCACTTGAAATATAAACCATCGAATACTGTTTGAAGCCGCGGGATTCGTTTTCGAGAACAAATTCAATTTCGTCCCTCGGGTAGTATTCAAGATTTGCCATATAATTTGCGAGCATGTTGATTGTGTTCTGCGGAACATCCAGGAATTTGTCGATTTTGTTGTGAACATTTTCTACCTGGAGCGCTGAAAGTTCGATAATTTTGTTTTTAAGATTTTTCTGCTGCAGGATAATGGTAGGAACAGCAAGTATAGTAACAGCAACTGCTGAGATGATTACATAACTTATCATCAGGCGGTTTTTAATTTTCATACTCTTTCTCCAATGTTATTTTTATATGATAAATTATATAACAAAAACTTATTTTTGTGGAGAATTTTTTTTTATTTTTTACAATAAAATCACTGGTTAATTTAAGCGGCATAATCTGATATAATACTTCTTGCCGAACCAATCTGCCGTAACGGCAAAATTGACGCAACTGTCGGCTATGAGCCTGAAATCTGGAAAACATGGAATTAAAGGAGGCGTGATAAAAAGTACTTCCGTGTACTTTTTATCACGTGCAGATTTTGCCGTTGGCAAAACTGCGATTCGCGCCCTCCATGGCGCGCGGCTGCCGCCGAGGCTTTAAAGGAGTTTGTTATGGAAGAGCGCGAAGTAAAAATTCACGGTATTTACCGGCACTTTAAAAATAAATTCTACATTGTAGAAGATGTTGCCTTTCACTCCGAGACTCAGGAAGAATATGTGGTTTACCGCAGGCTGTACGCTGATAATTCGCTGTGGATACGCGAAAAAAAGATGTTTTTGAGCGAAGTGGATCACGAAAAGTATCCTGATGTTAACCAAAAATGGCGTTTTGAACTTGTGGATTCAATTGAATAAACTTTGTCTCCAGTCACAACATATAAAGAATAAAAATAACCAACTGTTATTCTTCACGAAAGACGATTCTTGTTATATAATAGTTTGTATGCAGGATACTACTATTGTTACCAGTTCGCCGGTTGGCCGGCATCTTGAAAAAATTGCGGATACGGGAGAAGTTTCGTATCTCATGTTCAACAAAAAAAAGATTAATCTCGTTGCAAAGATGACGATCGGACGTTCGCCTGACTGCAATATCGTCGTTGATAATAAACTTGCAAGCCGTGTTCATGCGGTGATTCAAAAAATCAAGGATGTTTATTTTATCAAAGATGAAAATTCAACCAACGGTACCTTTGTTAACGGTCATCGTCTTCCTAATGACAAGTACGTTAAGCTTAACCCGGGCGACAAGATTACCATCGGTTCGGTCAATCTCGTTATCTCGTAGGTTTTAATTGAATTTACGGCAGCAACTTTACGATTATCTCAATTCCTCACAATTGCCCGATCACGACGTTCTTCTTGAGCTTGCCGATAAGGCGGTCTCGTTTTTAGAAAATGAAGATTCAGTCTATCGTCCAAAAGAAAAGTCTGATAAAAAGTATGCAGGCGGGCTTTTGGACTTCAGGGGAGATGACAAGCCTGTAATCGTTATTCCGGATTTACATGCCCGCGGATACTTTTTGATGCACATACTCGATTATCAGATTCAACCTGATGGCTGGCCGGAAAAACTTACCGTTTTACAGGCTCTTGAAAAGGGGCTTGTTTACGT
>JAEENG010000165.1 GCA_016283615.1 Treponema sp. | reverse complement strand
TTTATAACCTTTTCTGTAATGTATCCAATGGGAAGTTTTGCTATTTGTTCTTCTAATTCTTTAATATGTGCCATATTAAACCTCTTACATATATTTAACACCTTTTAACACCAAAAGTAAAGGTGATAATTGGTGTTAAATGTGAAAAAAATGAGTTTTTAGTTCTGATGGATAATTTAAAACATTGCCAAACATTGCCAAGACATTGCCTAACATTGCCGGAACATTTCAAAACTTATATTTTTAAGTTTATATGACAAATTCCGCAGGCCAAAAACCTACGGCCCACGAACTTAAAGTAAGGAGTTTAAGTAAAAGTTGAATTTCAGTGGATTCAGGTAGATTCAATTGATTTGCTTTTTCCAAAATCTAGTGTTATATTGTAGGTATCCAAGGGCTGAATACCACTATTTTTGGTCTTATTTGTCTATTGAGGTTCAGTAAGCTTCAGTTAAAAACAAAAAACCACTCATTTCTGAGTGGTCTGTTATAGCGGGGGCAGGACTCGAACCTGCGGCCTCCGGGTTATGAGCCCGACGAGCTGCCAACTGCTCTACCCCGCGTCGTGTTGGATAAGTTTAGTGTATTTTGGTTTTTACGTCAACACCTGTATCTGGTAAATTGAAGAATTTGTACCAGATTCGGCACTCCAGGGCGGCAAAAACAATTGCGATGATGGCAAACCAGTAAAAACCGCTTTTAAAGCCTGCAAAAAAATTGTAAACGCCATGGAGCAAAACTGCCCAGATAAACGGCATGATGTGCCTGCTGTTGTGGCGGAATCCCCACAAATAAAGGCCGCTTAGGCCGGCGCAGAAGGTGTGGATCAAAACCGCTGTAAACATACGGCTGGCTATCAATGTGTAAATTTCTTTGCTGGTAAGAGGGTAGGCGGTGTCCTGGATTCGGCGCACCATGTAGATTACGGATTCAAAACTGCCAAGGGTTAAACCGCATAAAAGGCAGCAGGCAAAAAATGCCGGGAGAATTGTCTTTTTTTGCGGCTGGAGTGCCATAAAAAGCATTTTGACGGTTTCTTCGATAAGGCCGTTAAAAATGACGGCGGTGACCAGAAGGCTGATTACGGTTCCTGTGTAAAAAATCGGTAAGTTCAATACGTAATATTGAATAAATGAAGCCGGGGCAACTGTTATCAATCCAAGAATGCAGGCCCACAAAGCGTGCCGCAGTTTGAGTCCCGGAACAAAAATCATAAATAATACAAAAACTGCCAGGAGCGGAACAAAACTCAGGGCAAAAAGAGCGTAAATATTCATTTATAAAGAATACATTTTTTGTTATAATAAATCTATGCTTTCTCAAATAATTGTTCTTATGGGAATCAAACATTGCGGTAAATCAACTCAGGCCAGACTCCTTGCAAAAAAGTTTGAATGTCCTTCTTACGATACTGACGAACTGATTACAGAGGTTTCCCACCAGAGTCCGCGACAGATTTATCTTTCGGGCGGAAAGCAGGCTTTTATGCAGGCAGAATACGATGCCTGTGTTGAATTAAAATCGATTCTCCAGAATCTGAAAAGCCCGATAAATTCAACTGTAAAGGCAATTGTTGCGACAGGCGGTGGAATCTGCGATAACGATAAGGCAATTGAACTTTTAAAATCCCTGGATTCAACTCTGGTGTTTTTGAACGCATTTGAACGCACGGCTGCCGACCGCATCGTCCGTGAAATTGAACATCTTCCTGATGGAACAATGCAGAACCTTCCGGCATATATTTCCAGGAAAAATCCTAAAAATGAAGACGATGTCCGCACCATCTTCCACGAGTTCTACCTGGAAAGAAAGCGCCTTTACAGAAATATCTGTAAAATTTCCGTTGATATGAAGCCGGTTTCCAAAAAAAAGAACCTGGAGTTCATTCTCCAGGCTCTTGGTGTATAAACTTATTCCGTTTAAATTGAATTTAGGGCTGTCGGATTAAAAATCTTCTTCACCGCAGCTGCCGCCGCAACTAGAACAACTTCCGCCACAGCTTGAGCAGCTGCCGCCGCATCCTGAACTTTCGTATGGTTCGGTTTCCTGTGGTGTTGCGTCGCGTACATCTACAACTTCTACATCAAAGTAAAGTGTTTTGCCTGCAAGTTCGTGGTTGCTGTCGATTGTGATTTTGTCATCTTCAACCTTTGTAACTGTAACCATGATTGGGCCTGTAGGTGTGTCTGCCGTAAATTTCTGACCAACCTGAATGTCTGTTACGCCGTCAAATCTGTCGCGTGGAACTTCAGTTACCCAGTCAGGGTTGAATTCACCATAACCGTCTTTTGGTTCAATTACAGCGCTGAATTTTTCGCCTGTTTCGCGGCCTTCGAGTGCTGTTTCCATTCCAGGAATCAACATTCCGACACCGTGCAGATATTCAAGAGCTTCTTTATCAAGAGAAGAATCAATTACATTACCCTTTTCATCCTTCAAGGTGTAATGAATTTTGACCATTTTATTTTTTTCGACTTTCATCATGTCTCCAAACAATGTGTGGGATTTTTTATTGCCCTGTAAAATCCTTTTTTACTTTTTCGTCCAAAAGGTTAAAACATGAAGCAAACATTGTAACGCAGTTTACCTCATATTCGGCCCATTGGGAAGACTCCCGCCTTCTGTTAAAAGTAATTAATCCCGTAATATTGTCTGGTGTACCCAATATACATTGAACTGTAGATTTTATTCCGCGCTTTTCGAGGGCCTGTTTAAAATCCTCTGCCTTTGGCGGAATGTTTTCCAGAAAGTTGATTCGAAGAGAATATTTATTGTCCAGAACGAATTTAAAGCCCGGCGTATTAACATAAGAAACATCCTGGACATTTTCTTTATTAATTCCAAGGGAGTAAACACATTCAAGTTCCGGACCCATGTAAATTTCGATATCGTGAAGGTTGTAAGTTGCCTTCATGTGTTCAAGAATCTGTGTAATTGCACGGTTTGGAGCCACGTTCAGGTCCAGCAGAAAGTCGGACATAAACTTGAGTTCCTTGACTTCGCGGTCTTCGTAGTTTACGCCCTTCTTGGCTTCAATTGCTTTCTTGTAAAGATCGGCGTGCAGATCATCGCGGTAGAATACGTAGCGGTTACGGCCCTTGTCCTTGGCACGGTACAGACAGAAGTCCGCCCTCTGAAAAAGCTCGTCGTAATTCTGGCCGTTGTGCGGATAAACCGCACAACCAATTGAACAGGTAATGTTGATATTATCAAATTTTCCGGCAAAGGCGTCGGCGATTTTGACCATAATTGAATGCAAAAAGCCGCGCAAAATGATTTCTGACTTCATATTGCGCTGGAGAATCAGAAATTCGTCCCCGCCGTACCGTCCGACAACACCCTGATCGCCTACAATTTCCTGCAGAATCTGACCAGTTTTTTCGAGAACCTTGTCGCCTGCCATATGTCCGTAGTTGTCGTTGACCGGTTTAAAGTGGTCAAGATCCACAATACAAAGAGCAATGTCTTCTTCGCGCGACTCGCCGAGGAGGTTTTTTGCGTAAGAAGTAATTGTTTTTTTATTCAGGACCTTTGTAAGCGGGTCAATCTGTAATTCTTCAATAATTTCTTTTGAAAGTTTTGCCTGGCTCATGTGGGTTGCAGGCATAATCCGTCCGACTATGCATATTTCGGTGCCGTCGATAAAGCGGATTCCGCTAAAGCTTAAGGCCTCGGTAACATTTGGATTAAGGGTTCTGAGCGCGGAGATAAAATCGATATTCATCTCTCTCGGGCAGGACTTAATCATTTCTACAAAGTCAAAGAATTTTTTCTGCTGGGATTCTGGAACAAGCTGTTCTCTGATAACATCTTCGTGCCATTCGTCGATATCCTGGGCAAACAGAATTGTTCTTTTATTCCTGTAAAACTGTGTAATCTTGAACATGTTTGTTGCCTGCTGGTACGAGAAGATACAGTCGTCTGTGATACTTAGGGCGTAACTTAATTCAAGATCGTCAAAGTTTGACTGGCGGATAAATTTAAGAATGTTGTCAATGTCGATGATTTTGAGACAGAAAGTATCCATATTGTTGAATCTGGATTCGTACGGAATTACAATATTCAACTTGGATTCTGTGAGATTCTTTTTAAATCTGAAAATTCTATACTTGTGCTGGCGTTTTTTTGCAGTGATGTATTTTACGAGGGATTTTTGATTGCACGGACATACAAAGTCGTCGAGCCGTTTTATCGTTGTACCGGGCTTGTTAAAATAAACGTAGAATTCCCGGTTGGCGTCGACTATCTCTAGAGATTGATTGAGATACACATATTTAAGTTCAATCCTGCTCATCTTAATCTACCTGAAAAGTATACTTATATTTTACAGGCAAAATCGGCATAAAACAAGAAAAACCCCAAAAAATTAAAAGTATCTCAATCTTTAAAAATTATGCTTCCTGGATTACTTCTGTAATTTCCGGACAGGCGTCTTTGAGATAGCGTTCAACACCCATTTTGAGTGTCATGGTTGCCATCGGGCATGAACCGCAGGCACCTGTCAATTTAAGGTGAACCCTGTTCTGTTCATCAATTCCGAGGTATTCCATATCGCCACCGTCTGCCTGAAGCTGCGGACGGAACATATCAAGTGCTTCTTTTACAGTTGCTTCCAATGTTGAATCTGCCATGTTTTTCTGATGCCTCCTCAAAAGCCTAATTAAAGGCAAAGTTACCTTTTAAAGATACAAAAAAATCTTTGTATCGGCTAGAGCAAAATCTACATCAGGCGATATTTTCGAGTTTATGTTCAAGTTCAACAATTTTTGTGTGAAGATAATGGTCGACTGTGTACTTTTCAAGGACACCCATCGGAACGCCGTGTTCATCGATAATACAGATTACTTCTGTGTCGTTGTCTGCAAAAAGTTTGTATGCTTCCGGCAGTGTGAGGTTTGGATGGCATGTTGCGGCCGGCTTTTCCATAATATCCATCGCAGGAATTCCTTCTGCAAAGTCGCCGAGCTGCATAACTTCCTTCAAGTGCTCGAGAGAAATCATGCCGAGAAGCTGCGAGTCTGTAGACTTAACTTCGTAGTTCATGTTTTCGTGTTCGCTGAATGACTGGATTATGTCGCCAAGGCTGTCCATTTCGCCGACAATTGCGTGAGATTTTTCTGAACAGACAGGCTCGCCGTTTGCCATAACGTCTTTGACGAGGGACTTTTTCATAATGTCTTCGACTGTAAAATCAAGTCCGACTTCGCCAGCCTGCTGAACTCCGTATTTGACAAAAATTGGTCCCAGAAGCTGAACGATAAAGGTTGTTGCGGTAATAATCAGAATAATCTGCGGTCCGATTGTGTCCGGAAAGTCGTTGGCGGCGGCAATACTCAAACCGATTGCAACTCCTGCCTGGCTCAAAAGACAGAACGGAAGATATTTGTAAACTGTAGAAGGTGCCTTTGTCAGTTTTGCACCAAGTCTTGAACCAATTGTTTTTCCGATTGTTCGTCCGCTGACATAAAGCAGCGCAAGAACACCGATAAATGGGGTTACAATCCATACATCAAGTTTGGCACCGACTGTTACAAAGAAAAGAACGTAAATCGGCGGTGTAAAGCGTTCAACAAATTTGAACATCGGGCGTGTCTTTGGTTTTGCAAAGTTTGCCATAAAAAATCCGGCAGACATTGCCGAAAGAATATGGTCCAGCCCGAGGAGGCCGCAGATTCCGCTGCACAAAAGAAGAACTGCAAGAGAAAAACCTAAAACGCGGCCTTCGTTGTCCATCAGGTCCTTGATTAAAAGATTCAACAGCCAGCCGAATGCAAGACCGAGTACAATTGAACCCAGAATGTCGTAGGCTATAAGACCGAGCTGTGGCAGAAAGGCAACTGTTTTTCCTGTCAGAAGCGGGGATGCGATTGTAGAAGCGATTGCGTACAGAATAAGTGCAACCGCGTCGTCCATTGCAACAATTCCGAGGATTGTTGTGGTGAGCGGGCCCTTTGTTCTGTATTCTTTAAGAACGTCTGTTGTTGCGGCCGGTGCTGTTGCGGCACAGATTGCGCCTAAAATCAATCCGATTGAAAGGGCTGTTTTAATGTCTTTTGTAAAAAGATATGTGGCAGCTGCGGTCAGAATTCCAACAACAAAGAACGGTGTGATTGATTCGCCTAGAAGGATGCCGACAAACTGCTTGCCGTATTTTTTGATTACGTCAATTTTTAATTCGGCACCTACGAGAAAGCCGATTAAGGAGAGTGAGAGGGTGCTTACCGGGTTGAGGGATTCGATTGTCTCTTTGCCAAAAATCATCAGCCCCGAAACACCGAGAATAATTCCGGTTACGATGTAACCTACAACCTGTGGAATTTTTAATTTCTGGAAGATGCGGCCGCCAATCGAGCCAAAAAACATAATAATTCCGGCAAGAAGAATAAATTCTGTGCCGCGCAGTGTCATAAAATGTAAAAATGACGGAATATATTGAGCGATCGGATTTGTCATGATACGCCAATTATAGTGATTTGAAGTATTATAAGCAAATTTATCTCAAATAAAGCAGGTCGCGCACTGTCTGGGCCGGTGTAATGTTGTAATACAAAAATCCGTACATTGCGGCGGCTCCGACCATTTTTCTTCCGTATCCGCGTGTTTCAGGGAAAGGCAGTGTTTCGATATAAAAATCCATCGGAAGTGAATTTGCATTTTTCCACTTGCGCACATTTGTGAGTCCGGCGTTGTAGGCCAGCATGGCGAGCAGAACTGAGTTGTCGGGCGTGCGTTCGATTAATGAAGCAAGATAATGCGAGCCCATATTGATGTTTGTTTTTGGGTCAAGAACATCGTAATCGTCGCCCAGTTTGAGTTTGCGCGCTTCATCGCCCGCTGTTCCGTTCATGAGCTGGGTCAACCCCTGGGCTCCTGCCTTGCTCGAAATCGAAGCGTCAAAAAAACTTTCGCTCCGGATAAGGGCGTATAAAACCTGTTCCTGGAGATTGTTTTCTTTGCAGGCTTCTTCTATAAACTGGTAGTAAAAGCGCGGGTATGTTAATTCAAGAAGTTCGTATGGAATTTTACCCGCCCACGAATTTCTGGTGCGGTTTGCGATTCTCAGAGACTGAACCCTGTAATCGTTGCTGAATGCGCCGCACTGATTGAGAAATTTGCTTGCCTGGATACAGGTTTCCAGGTCCAGAACCTTTCTGTCAGAAAGCCACTGACTGTAAATTTTCTGCGGAAAGCCGAATGCGGCGTAGCCGGAAAGCAGGGTGCAGGCGTCGCGGTCAGTCTCGTTGTCCACAGAAGTACCGCCTGAAAGCAGTATGTCTGTAACGTAGGTTTTATCCACAATGTTCATGCGTTCGAGGGCGCATACCTTGTAATAAATGTCGCAGTTTCCGCTCAGGACGCGGGTAAAGGCTGCAACGGCTTCTTTTGTTTTTGGCTGTCCGCGGGTGTCGCCGTAACCTTCTTCAAGAATCCGGCCTGATAAATAGGCAAACTTACATGCGGTTTCTTCGGAAGCGCAGCTATCGATAATTTTCCAGACATCATAAAAATCCTGCCACTGTGCGTGTGACAAAAGCAGAACTGAAAGATTGTCAAAAAAGTCGTCAAAGTAAGACGGGTTAGAAATCCGGCCTGCATATTTTTTGAGCGTCTGAATAATGTCACCGGTCGAAGTTCGCAGCTGCATATTCAATAAATACCACAGGCAGTTGTCGAATTTATCTCCTTCTTCGATTACATCGAGCGCCTTTTTAAAGTTGTTCTGGGTCAGGTCCTGGTAGCGGCCGGCCCTGTCGTAAAGGCGGGCGGCATAAAAATATGCGCAGAAGGCATTTTGTCCGTCGAGTGTGCGGGCAAGGGCCTCAAATTTTTTTGCGTCAGTTTTAAAGTCTTCGGTTCCGTAGAGGCGTGCTTTTCCAAGGTCAGAAATTATCTGGTAATCAAGCGGCCTGTCCAGGACAGAGTATAATTCCTTGAGTTTTGAACTTTCTTCGCAGGCTGCAATGTAATTTTTTTTGTAAACGAGGTTTCGGAAAATCAAAAGTTGAATTTTTGGCTCGTCTTCAGCAATTCCCTTAAATTCAACAAAGGCGTTCCAGATTTTGTTCTGGGTTTTGCCGTACGGTTTACAGAAAATCCATTCAAAAATGTCGTCCTGGAGGCGGCTGTCATCTTTTTTAATCATGCTCAAAAAACGCAGTTCGGCCAGGTCGTCTGTAAGGCCGTTGAATTTAAATCTGTCTGTCAACGAAATTATGCGTGAGTATTCGCCCTGTTCAAAAAATACCTTGCAGGCAGCGTAGACTGCTTCGGCATCGTCGTAGTTTTTGCAGATATAATCGCAGGCCTTGGTGCGTTCAATTACGTTGCCGATTTTTGAAAGTTCAATTGCGCTCAGGCGGGCAATTTTTGGATTTGATTTTGCGCGGCTCTGCTTAAAAAATGTGATTGCGCTTTTCTGGTCGCCTTTATCGAGGGCGGAAAGAGCCATAAAGTATGAGGTGTCATTTTTGTACTGTTTTTTGAGAGACTGCGCCTTTGATTTTGAACATGAAGCAAACAGCGCAGCAAACAAAAAAGCCACCGCAATTATCCGGTGGCCTTTATCATTATATAATTTCAATTTTTTACTCAAATGGAATCAGAATATCTGTTCCAGAAATAATAAGATCCGGATTTTTAATCTTATTATATTTTGCAATTTTAGGGTAGCGCCATGGATTTTTATAGTAAGCGTCTGCGATATCCCAGAGTGTATCTCCCCAGCGGATGCGATATTTAACATCAGCTTTCTTTTCCTTTTTTGGAGCAGGGGCTGGAACTACAACTTCCGGTTCCGGGGCAACTACAACCTTATCTTCTTCTGCTGCAGGAGCTTCTGCAACTTCGATAACTTCAACATTTTCCATCGGTTCAACTTCTTCAACTGCAGTTTCCTGAATTGTTGCTTCGGCTGTTGTATCGCCGCGTGTGTTGCGTGATTTAATCAGGTTGTATTTTGAAGGAACGATGAACAGTACGAGAATTGTTGCGATAACACAGATAATTGCACAGATGATACAGATAATCATCGGAATATGAGTTTTGTGTTCTTCTTCCTCTTCATAATTTGAACTGTCACCTTCGAGGGTTTCTTTGTCGTATAAATCAGAAAAGTCCATTGCCGGAGAAGATGATGTTGAATTTGAAACTGTGTTTGTTGTATCGCCAAAATCAACATCTGTATCTGTTGTCAGGTCGCGTTCTGTAAATACAGGGTCTTCGTTGAATGCAGGGTCATCAAAATATCCTGTGAGACCTTCAGTTTCTGTTCCTGAATTATCAGTATCTGTTGAATCTGTAACTACCGGCTGGTCAAAGTCCGGAAGGGTAAAGTCTTCGCTGGAAGCTGGTTCGTCGAGAGCAGATGTATCGAATGTTCTTGCAAGATCGTCGGATTCAGTTGTGTCTGCAACTGTTTCTGCTGCGATGTCGTCTGCTGTATCCGGAGCATCTGTTGTAAACGAATCGTTGTCGAACATATCATCGTTTCCGATGTCAGGAAGAGTTTCTCCGCTTTCAGCTCCGTCGCTTACAGCTTCGCCGCTTTCAGATTCGTCGATTACAGTTGTGTCCGCAACATCTTCTGCTGCAAAATCTTCTGTGGCAGCGTCGGATGCAAAGTCTGCGGCAGGTTCTTCAAAGTCAGGCATAGCGCGTTCTGTATCAGAGCCGCCTGTGAGAACGTCGTCGGCTTCTTCTTCAGTTTTTGCTTCGTCGAGGATTTCGCTGTCAAAACTGAATGGAACTTCGTCAACGGTTTCTGTTACGACACCGTTTGTATCTTTTTCTTCTGAGATACCGTTTGCAGTATCATCTTCAAAGTCATCAAAAGTGAATTCTGAACTTACGTCTGTAAAACCGTCTTCTGCAGAAGATTCGGCAGAAGGTTCTTCAGCACTTTCTGCGGCATTATCTGTTACTTCAGGAACATCTTCGAGGGAAAGATCATCTTCCTGAACAGCATCGTCGCCGGTGTCTGAAAGTTCAAAGTTTGTAGGTTCGCTGCGTTCTGCGAGAGTACGAGAAACGAGAACAACATTTGTTTCGCTCTGTTTGCCTGTTTCTTCGTCAACAACTTTTGCATCGAGCTCGTTGTTTTCATTCAGACCTACAGAAAGGTGTAACTCAACTTCTCCGTTTGGATGTGGAACAAGATTAGAAACTTCGAGAGTGTCAACATACTCTGCGTCTTCCATAGTTCCAGTTGCGGAGCGGTACAAATCGATTTGAACCTTAGTCTGACCGTCTTTTACAGTGGTCAAATCAAGCTGATAAGTTTTGGCTGTTCCTTCTTCCAAGATTGGGTAGAAAGAGCCGTCTGCAAGTTTAATACCGATAGTTTTCATAGATTTTCCCTCGTAGCATATAAAAATGCTTATTCTTTAAGATTATCGGCACTTTGACCGAATTTCAACACTTTTTTATCTTGTTTTTAGGTGAATTCACCAGTATATTTATAGCAAGGTACATATTTAAAAGGAGATCACCGTCATGGAAGATATCAAAGGAACACAGACCGAAAAAAATCTGCAGACTGCATTTGCAGGTGAATCACAGGCTCGCAACAAGTACACATACTTTGCAAGCAAGGCTCGAAAAGAAGGCTATGAACAGATAGCTGATATTTTCGAAGAAACAGCAAGAAACGAAAAAGAACATGCAAAAATCTGGTTCAAACTTTTGAATGGCGGAGACATTTCTTCAACAGCAGAAAACCTCAAGGCTGCAGCAGATGGTGAAAACTACGAGTGGACTGACATGTATGACGGATTTGCAAAAACCGCTAAAGAAGAAGGTTTCCCTCGCATTGCAAAACTATTTGAAATGGTTGGCGCAATCGAAAAGCATCACGAAGAACGATACCGCAAATTGCTCGACAATGTAGAAAAAGAACTTGTATTCAGCAAGGACGGAGACTGCATCTGGCAGTGTGCTAACTGCGGACACATCGTTGTAGGTAAAAAAGCACCTGCAGCATGTCCAGTTTGTGCTCACCCTCAGAGCTTCTTCCAGGTTGAAGCTACAAACTACTAATTCTTTATATCAGATAAAAATAAGGCTGTCCTTTTTCGGGCAGTCTTATTTTTTTGTAACGTTATGAAGCCACTTTCCGCTTTTAATGCGTGCCATGCCGCAGACCGCCTTAAAAAGCTGTTCACTTTCGAGGCAGAGCATGATGAGCCAGGCCGGACAGTGCCAGACAAAGGTTGCCGCAACACCCAGTGGAATCGCCAGAAGCCACATCCAGCCGTTATCGATTATCGAACCGTAAAGCGTGTCTCCGCCTGAACGGCAGACACCTACAATTATCAGCATGTTGAACGCCCTGAGCGGATAAAGAGCCATCAAAACATAGAGCATTGTCTGAGCGATTTTTATAATTTGGGGCGAAACATTAAAAATAAAGGGCAGAATTCTCGAAAGCGGAAACAAAAACAAACCGATTAAACCGCCCATCACCGGAAAGAACCATGCAAAGCGGGCGGTGTATGCACGGGCCGCTTCTTCTTCGCCCGCACCGATTTTTTTGCCCAGGATTACTGACGAAGCGCTTCCCATTCCGATAAAAAATACCCAGGTCAGCTGGCTGACAGTGTTCATGATGCTGTAGGCGGCAAAGGAATCTGTTCCTGAGTGGGCAAAAATTGAATTTTGTGTCGTGATGCCGAGGCCCCAGCAGCTTTCGCTTAAAAGAACAGGAATTGCAACCACAACGAGTTTTTTGATAAAGGCTTTTTCAAAACAAAACATCTGGGCAAAAGGTCCAAATACTTCGTATTTATTTATAATACCGACAATTACAGTGATAAGAGCTTCTGCAAGGCGCGACACTACAGTTGCTATTGCGGCTCCGACAACTCCAAAGGCAGGAATTCCAAGAGGTTCAAAGCCAAAAATGAGCAGGGCGTTTAATGTGATATTGAGCACAAAAGAAACTGCCGTCGTTACCATCGGTAAAATTACGTGCTCAGTGCTTCTGAACGCCATCTGGCACGAAGTTGCAATTGCAAAAATCGGATAGCAGAGGGCTGCCACTTTAAGGTAACGGCTTCCTTCGGTTATTACCGCCTGGTCAGTTGAATAAAGACCGAGTAATTTTTGAGGAATAAAAAGACCGCCTGCCATAAAGGCCAGGGAAGCTGCCAGACAGACAGTGAGCATGATTCCGAACGTTTTTCTGATCTGCTTTAAGTCCTGTGCGCCCCAGAACTGCGAAATAAAAACCGAACAGCCGGAAGTGATTCCAAATACGACCATGATCAGCATAAAGAAAATCTGGTTTCCAAGTCCGACAGCCGCGATAGAAACAGCGCCTAGCTGTCCGACCATGATGGTGTCGACCATGTTTACAAAGGTCTGCAGAAGATTTTGCAAAATGATTGGAACCGCAATCGAAAAGAGAGTTTTATAAAAATTGTTGAGAAGGGCGCTTCTGGTTGAATTCATCTAGTTTCTGAAACTGTGTATCGGTGCTGGAAGCCTTCCGCCACGGTTGATAAAGTCTGCACAGCTGAATTTGCTTACAGGCATTACAGGGCATCCGCCCAAAAGACCGCCAAATTCAATCCAGTCGCCTGCCTTTTTGCCAGGCGCCGGAATAAGTCTTACCGCCGTAGTTTTATTGTTAACCATACCGATTGCAAATTCATCAGCCATAATACCCGAAATTGTCGTAGCCGGCGTATCCCCCGGAATTGCAATCATGTCGAGTCCGACAGAGCAGACTGTTGTCATTGCTTCGAGCTTTTCGAGACAGATTGAACCCTGTTTGACCGCATTGATCATTCCTTCGTCTTCGCTTACAGGAATAAAGGCTCCCGACAAACCTCCCACAGAAGTGCTTGCCATTACGCCGCCTTTTTTTACCATGTCAGTAAGCATTGCAAGTGCTGCTGTGGTGCCGGGACAGCCTGCGCTTTCAAGACCGATTTCTTCGAGAATGCGTGCAACACTGTCACCAACGGCCGGAGTAGGGGCAAGAGACAGGTCCAGAATACCAAAGCCGACTCCAAGACGGTTTGCGGCTTCTGTTCCGACGAGCTGACCGAGACGGGTAATCTTGAACGCCATCTTTTTGATACCTTCGGCAAGTTCGTTAATCGGGCGGCCCTTATAATCCCTTGCTGCGGCAAGAATTACACCCGGTCCCGAAACGCCGACATTGATGACTGCGTCTGCTTCGCCCGGTCCGTGGAAGGCGCCTGCCATGAACGGGTTGTCTTCCGGGGCGTTGCAGAATACGACGAGTTTTGAACAGCCGTTAACAGCGCAGTCTTTGCTTGCTTCGGCAGTTTTTTTGATCGTTTCGCCCATGAGTTTTACGGCGTCCATGTTGATTCCGCTCTTCGTTGAACCCACATTCACGCTCGAGCATACAAAGTCAGTGGTTGCAAGCGCTTCCGGGATTGAATCGATTAAAATCCGGTCAGCGGGTGTAATTCCCTTCTGGACGAGGGCGCTGAAGCCTCCGATAAAGTTGATTCCAAGTTCTCTTGCACATTTATCGAGGGTTTTGCAGTATTCAACATAAGATTTTGCATTGCTTGCAGCGGCAACGAGAGAAATCGGAGTTACGGAAACGCGTTTGTTGATGATTGGAACGCCAAGTTCTTTTTCTATATCCTGTCCGACTTTTACGAGGCTGCCTGCCTTTTTCATGATTTTGTCGTAGATTTTCCGGCAGGATTTTTTTGAATCCCCGTCTGCACAGTCTAAAAGAGAAATTCCCATTGTGATGCAGCGCACATCAAGTTTGTGGCGCAAAAACATATTTACGGTTTCTTGAATTTCTACAGGGGTAAAAAGCATAGAGTTCCTCCAAAACACCGCCTGTCCCAGAAATATACGGACAAAACACGGTGTGAATAACGGATTTTATCACTAAAAGGGGAATATTTTAAAGAGTACAAGAAAAGAACTGTTTTGTTCACTTGACGGTATCGGCCTGACAGTTTACAATGACCATATTGTAAGAAATACCTTTTTTGGGGGACATTATGGCATCAGTTGAAAAAGACAGCACATCTAAATTCGATAGACTTCCGGTAGTAGTACAGGCAATCCTCGGAGTACTTTCACTCGTATTGATCACAGCAGTAGGTTTTGGCGTATACTTCCTGTTTGATGTATTGCTCTTGGATCTGGATCCAATCGGAAGCCTTTTCCGCGCAATATTCTAATCCGGTTAATTATTCCATAAGGAACTGAAAATTTGGCAATCCCGTCACTCAGCGTGGCGGGATTTTTTTTGCCCTTTTCAAAATGCGGCCGGCCGCACCGGCAGGTCACTTATTTAGGGTTTATTACAAACCCTAAAAACGGCGAAGTCAAGGCTCTAAGCGTATGCGTGCCTTGACTCGACGTATTCTTCAATTACCCTGTACATCGGGTCCTGTCCCGGGAGAAGCTCCAGAATGTGTTTTTCGGCTGCAATCTGTTCGGTCGGGTCGTGTGTTACGTGGAGCAGGGTTGTAGTTCCGGTCGAAGCAACTGTTTCGAGAAGGCTCAAAATGGCTGCACGGTAATTTTCGTCCAGGCCGTGGCATGGTTCATCAAGAATCAGAACCTTTGGCTGCTTGACTGCCGCACGCAGAATTAAAATTGCGCGCTGTTCGCCGTAACTCAAAGAACTGAAGCTGTCGTTTGCACGGTCCAGAAATCCGCCGAGTTCAAGCCATTTGCGGGCAAGGGAGCGTTCAACGTCACTTTTCTGCTCGTATAATCCGATTGAATCATGAAAGCCCGAAATTATTACGCTTTCAAGATCTGTTCCTCCGACCATTCTGTATTCAACATGGAGACGGTAGCTTACGATTCCGAGATTTTTTTTGATGTCCCAGATTGATTCGCCCGTTCCGCGGCGGCGCCCGAAGAGTCTTACATCGTTGCAGAAAACCTGATGGTTATCTCCGGTAATCAGTTCGAGGAGGGTTGTTTTGCCAGAGCCGTTCGGTCCGCGGATAAGCCAGTGTTCCTGCGGGTTAACTGTCCAGTTAAAGTGCCGCAGAACCTGATGATCGTCCCATCCGACATTTACGTCTGTCATTTGAATCAAACTTCCCGCACAGTCGTTTTCTGCGCCTGAAGCAGGGGCTGTGCCTGTGGTTTTTGCGTATTCAATTTGAATTGTCTTTAAATCATTTATAAATGAGAGGCGTTTTGCTTCTTTTTCGGCCGCTTCTTTCTTACTGCGTTCGGCGAGGAGTTTTTCGTAGCCGGCCTTTGTTCCGCAGAATGAAACTTCCTTATTTTTGAATTCAAGAACGTTCGTAATTGTGTCAGGAATTTCGTGATAGCGCTCCATGGCCATGATTACGGAAGTTCCTGTCGGACCGTTTGCGTGGTGGCGCACAATTGTCTTAAAAAAATCGAGAAGTATCGAACGGCTCTGAACATCGAGTCCCGCAAAAGGGTCGCTCAAAATCAAAAGTTTTTTCTTTGACAAAAGGGCGCGGCACAAAAGAGTCCGCCTGATTTCGCCCGTGGACATGAATTTTAAGCCGCGGTCGAGGATTTTTTCGATTCCGCAGAGTTTTACTTCCGGAAGGGTTTCGAGCCTTCCGGCAACCGGAGGTAATGGTAAATTTCTGTGTCTTGCATCCGGGCCGCCCAAAACTTCGCATATAAATCTGCGTCCGGTGCGGCCCTCGTCTATTTTGTCCATGTATTCGCTTTCGTCCAGTTCGCGCTCTTCTTCGATTAAGCGTGCTGCACGTTCAAGACTTACAACTTCTGCGCTGCCGTCAAAAACATTTACAATTGAATTATCTTCGTTGCGTAAAATCTGAGCGCTTCCTGCAAGGCCGTCCAGAAAATCTGCCTTGCCGCCTCCGTTTGCTCCGATTACGAGCCATGCTTCTCCGGCGTTCATCTGCCAGTTGAGGCAAGCGATTTTTGTTTCTTTTGTATCCTGAATTCTTACATTCTCTAAGTTAATGATTGTCTGGCTTTCCATGAATTCAATTATATTGAATCGGCACTTTTTGGTACATCGGGGACAGTTTGCAGAGGCCTTGAATTATGCTATGATTTTTCTTATGGAAAACTTAACTGCCTTCGGCGACCAGCCAAAAAACGACGCTTCTGTTGAATTTTTAAGCAAATCAGCTTTCGGAAGATTTTTGTACAATGTAATTCTTTTTCTCCAGGTGCCAAAAATTCTGGGTGTCTTTCTGCGAAGCCCTTTTTCCAGGGGAATCATTCCGGGATTTATCAAAAAGAACAATATCGATATGACTGCCTTTGAAGGCCGTAAATTCAAATCGTTCAACGATTTTTTTACACGCAAAAATGAAAATATGGCCGTTGATGTGAGCGAAGGTCATCTGATTTCGCCGTCTGACAGCTTTTTGAGCGTTTATAAAATCAATAAAGATTCAACTTTTAACGTAAAAGGCTTTGATTATACACTCAAAGATTTTTTTGAATCCGACGCCTTTGACCAGAAATTCCTGGACGGTGACTGTCTGATTTTCCGCCTTTGCGCAAACGACTACCACCGTTTCTGCTACATCGACAGCGGAAGCCAGGAAGAAAACCATTTTATCAGGGGAAAACTGTATTCGGTGCAGCCGGTTACCTGCGAAAACATCCGTGTTTATACCAAAAACCGCCGCAGCTGGACAATTCTTCATACTGCAGAATTCGGAGACGTTGCCCAGATTGAAGTAGGTGCCTTCAGCGTTGGAGGTATCGTCAACCACCTCAACGGCGGAACTTTTACAAAGGGCCAGGAAAAAGGTTACTTTGACCTGCACGGTTCAACCATTGTAATGCTCTTTGAAAAGGGAAAGATCAGCCTTCTTCCGCAGATTGCAGAAGCTGTAAAAGGCGGCAGGGAGTACCGGGTGCTTTACGGCCAGCAGATTGGTACAAAACTATAACCAAATAATTAGATTTTATATTTTTTTATTCAAAATCTTCCCTTATTCTGAATTCAGGTTCAAATTGAACCCTGGAGGATTTTAATGAAAAAGTTAATCAGAATTTCAGCTGCTTTTTTACTTTTTGCTTCTGTTTGCTTTAATCTTACTGCAAAAGACAACAAAGAATATGTGAAACAGGAAATCAACGCCAGCGACAGATGTCTTCCGACATTCTACGAATCAATCAAAAACCGCTGGACATTTTCCATGGGCTATAAAGACGGTGTAGACCCGGCCCAGTGGAAAAAAGACGGCCTTGCCAAGGCCCGCGAACTCATGATTCAGGAAGAGGATAACACTCCTTTTGACATGGTTGTTCTTGAAACGGAAAAGCGCGACGGCTACACAGCTCAGAAAATCGTATTCAATATTTCACGGGACAGCCGCGTACTTGCTTACCTTCTCGTTCCAAAAGGAAAGAAAAATGCAAAATTCCCGGCTGCACTGATGCTCCACGATCACGGTTCAAACTTTGTAATCGGTAAGGAAAAAATGGTTAAGGCTTTTGGTAAGGAACCGGAAGTTGCAGAACGCCTTAAGAGATCAGAAAGCTGGTGTGATTCATACTTTGGCAAAGACAGCAAAGGCAACGGAATTTATCCGGGTGATGAACTTGCAAAACGCGGATACGTAGTATTGAGTTTTGACGCTCTCGGATGGGGAGACCGCTCTGTAAAGGGATTCAGCACAGGAAGCCAGCAGTCACTTGGTTCAAACCTGTTTAACATGGGAACAAGTTTTGCCGGAATTATCGCTCAGGAAGACTGCCGAGCCGCAAAATTCCTTGCAAGCCTTCCTCAGGTAGACAAATCAAAGGTTGCATGTATCGGCTTTAGTATGGGTGGTTTCCGCTCATGGCAGCTTGCCGCAATCAGTGATGATATTACTGCCGCAGTAAGCGTTTGCTGGTTTGGAACAATGAAAGGCCACATCGTAGAAGGCGATGGTCAGCTCAAGGGTAACAGTGCATTCAGCATGCTCCACCCGACTATCGCAAAATACCTCGACTACCCTGATGTAGCAGGTCTTGCCGCTCCAAAACCAATGTACTTTGTTGCAGGCGAACTTGACGGTGTTAACCCGGTTGAAGGTGTTAACGAAGCCTTTGCAAAAGTTCACAAAATCTGGGCCGCAAACGGTGCAGAAGACAAGCTCGTAACAGAAATGGTTCCGGGCATGTATCATGAATACAAACCGGCCCAGCAGAAGGCTACTTTTGACTGGCTGGACAAAACTTTTGGAAAATAAAAATTGAAATAATTCTGAATCAGGATTATAATTTTTGTTAAAAGTGGGTATTGGGTTCATTGGACCCGGTACCCTTTTTTTTACTTTTTTTTGAGGACGCCCCGCTGTGGTCCTGATAAGGAGAGGCAAATGAAAAGATCTGGATTATTTTCGTTTTTAGTTTTGACAGTATTCGGTTTTACAGGATGTAACGTGGCAATTATTGATGCGGATAAAGATGATGAATCAAAAATAATCAAAGATGCCCCGGCTCAGGAAGTTGCCCTTGCTGATTTGATTGCAAGCCGGAAAGAAGGTTCAACCATCAAACTTACTTCAAACGTAACCGTAGAAGAAAATTCAACAATCAATATCGACAAAAAAATTACCATTGAAGGCACTTCTGATTTTGACCTTAAGAACTCCTCAATCAACATTAAGGCAAGCGGTGTAAGCCTCAAAAACATGAAAAACATCTCCACACTTACCGTAGACGAAGCGGTTGCCGACGGAGACTTTTATCTTGATAACGTAAAAGCACAGTCAATGCAGGTAAACGGCGGCGGTGAGAATTCGGGACATTTTTCTAACTGCAGTTTTGCATTCGTAAACGTAAATTATCAGGGCGTCCGCCTTGTTTTTGAAACTGAATGTCACATCGTTGTAATCGATATTTTCCACGGCTGTCACATTTATGCCAAGGGAAAGCGTTCTCACTTTGGCCACTGTCACGTAAGGCCTGGCGTTGATAAGGTCCGCCTTGAAGGCAAGACCTGCATCGAAAATGTTGTTACCAACTCCGATGCCGAACACGGAAAGCCTGTGATTCAGGCAGAAAGTGACACGGTAGAAATTTCAAAGGCCTGCGATGTGGACCAGGACGGCAACATTTCTGAAATTGAAGTAACCACAAACAGTGATGAAGTTCCTCTTCCGTTTTTTGAAGAACTCACGGATGATGAAGTTACACAGATTGAACAGGCGATGCAGAACGCAACTCTTGAAGATTTGACTCCGGCAGAAGAAGAGGAAGAAACATTCATCAACATCAACAACAGAGGAAACCTTGATCTGGAAAACGGAAGCTACGGTATCGTTGCCCGCTTTACAACACCTGATAATGTAAACCAGATAAATGTTTACAGAAGTGAACACGGCAAAAATGAATTCTATCTTGTCGGATTTTATAGAACAGAATCAAGAAGAAAACTTTCAAGCTCAACCTGCTTTAATGATTATTATGTAGAACCTGGAAAGACATACGATTATTACGCAAATTTTATTTCGAACGAAAATAACAATTATGTCGGAACTTCTGAAACTGATACTTTGACGGCCATCAACGGCCGCGGCCTGTTCAAGCTGCCAGATAATCTTGTATTCAATTATAATCCGGCTGATTATACACTGAGTATTGACGGTGATATTTCTGTTGATATCGGACAAAATCTAAACAGGCTCAATTATTACGTTTATCTTAAAGAAAAGGGCTCAACTCCTAAACTTGCTACAGTTGAATCCACTCTTTACAGTTATATTAATTATAAAAAAGACGCTAGAAATGAAAAACTTCTTACCGCATACGAAATTGCCTTTGTAAAACCGGAAGACATTGGTGCTGAACTTGAAATCCACAAGGCAAAAGTGAATGCTTCTTATACGAAGAATGATATCGTTTCAACATGGACATCAATTCCAAGCGATGCCATCGGAGGAACGGGCTTTACAAATAATGTTATAACCATTAATGCGGAGGATCTTCCGGGCCAAATTGAATTAACGGAGGCCGGAGTAAAATTTTCTGCAGACAGTTCAATGATTTCTGGTTTTGATGCATGCCGGATTCAATTTAAGGCAGCTCACAGTTATAATGATTCATACATTAGTTATTCTAACAATGCAAACCAGACTGAGGCACTTGCGTATTCAAGGGTTTCATGGATTGACCCCTATTATGATGGCGGTGAACATCCAAGACTTGGTGTTTTTTTTGCGGCTTATGATGCAGATTTAAGAAAAACCTATAACCAGTTAAGCATTTACTGTTACATGACAATTCCTAAATCATTCTCAGCAGGACTGTCTCTCAGGAACGACCTTGTATACACTTATGACGAAGAAAATCGTTCTGCCACATTAAATGCAGAAAATTCAAGCGGGCTGTTTACTAAGGAATTTACCGCTCCTCAGGACATTACTGTGCTTGTAGACGGCGCGGAGCGAAACTTCAACCTTAGTACAAGTGATCTTGAGGTGCTGCAGGGTCTGACTGATATTGATTATACAAACAGACCGTCGGTGACATTCAGGGTTTCAGACGGTCAGTATAGATCCACAAACCTTGGAACAAATGCAAGCATTGTGGACAGGGGAGCCCTGTATCCGTACAGAACCCAGGTCCGCGGCAATTACATCAGCATGGTTAACGAAGAAACACCTCTTCGCATCCAGTACTACTTTGTGGAAGATTCGCTGAACTTCCTTCCGGGTCTGCCTTCTCCGATTAGAGTTACAAGTCCGGTGTCTGAAGAAGATACGGAAAGTAATCCGTAATTTAATACCAAAGTTGAATTATTACAGGGGCTTGCCGTTCAGGATTTCCCGCACGGCGAGCCTCATTTTTTTATACGAATCACTGCCTGTCAAAGTCTTTTTTTCGATAAAACCTACTTCGTAGTACCCCAGGGCGTTTCCCGCGGCATGGCACGTAAAGCCCGTGTCGTACGGTCCGTTTGTCAGTACGATGTGAGGAACAAGGCCGATTCCGAGCCCGAGCTGAACCATGGCCATGATTGCTTCGTTACCTTCTGTCTCGGCCGCAATTACCGGCTTTACATTTCGTGACTGAACCCACAGGTCAAAGCGCTCGCGGGCAAGTCCGCTCTTCGGCAGAATCAAAGGTACTGAAGAAACAATGTCCTGGGGACTTCCGCTTACATTTTCGTAGGGACCGCCGGTGCTGGCAGCAAATACGAGGGGAGTGCGGCGCACCGGCACACACTCAAATCCGGCAATTCCGTCATCCGGAATTGCTGCAACAGCTATATCGGCCCTTCCGTCTTTTACTGCGGCAATGGCGCCGGCCGGGTCTCCTGTCTGCACATCCAGCTGAATGAATGGATATTTGTCTGCGACCTGTTTTAAAAACGGCGGCATAATTGAATAGCAGGCGGTTACTGACGCGTAGACGTGCAGAATTCCACTGACTTCGTTCTGCTTGGATGTAAATTTTGCCATCATATCTTCGCGGGCTTCGATACATTTCTGGGCAAAGTCCGCAAAAACCTTTCCCTGTTCCGTGAGGGTAACTTTCCGGTTGCTGCGTTCAAGAAGAACAGAGCCTGTCTCTTCTTCCAGACGAGAGATGATTCGGCTCAGGGCTGAGGGACTCAAATTTACCTTTTCGGCGGTTTTTGCAAAGTGCAGGGTTTTGGACAGCAGAAGAAATGCATTCAATTCATAAAAATCCATACCGATATTTTAAGAAATATTTGAGAAAAAAGATATATTGCGATATAATAAGAGCGTATATTTAAAATTTCTTTTCCGGAGGATATATGAAAAAACTTTTATTGTCGGCAACAGTTGCAGCTATTGCGCTTAATTTGTATGCATTCGATTCAGCAACTGCTATTAAACCAAACGGTGCCGTAAAAGACTACACAAAAACTGATTATACAATTACAGAAAAATTCGGTGACTATTATCGTTCACCAAAATCAAAATATGTTCACGTATTTGATTCACTTGGACGCCAGACAGAAACTTCAGAATATACAAACAAAGATGTTCTGGTAGACAGACTTGTTTATTCATATGACGGGGCAGGCAACCTGATTTCTACAGTTGCTTACGACACAGATGGAAAAATCAGCTGGAAGAGCCAGGCAACTTACGATGCTAAGGGCAACAAAACAGAAGAATCTGAATTTAACGCAAGTGACATGCTTGTAAATAAATCTATCTGGAAAATCGTTGCAGGCAAACAGAGCGAAGAAGCATACTACAACGCTGACGGTGCACTCCTCGGAAAAACAATCGTAAAATTCGATGACCAGGGACGCGACTCAGAAGTTGCAACATACAGTGCAGACGGCCGCCTGGATCAGAAACGCACTTACACTTACAACGATGCCGGCAAGCTTTCAGAAGTTGCATACCTCAACACCGACGGAATCATTACTAAGAAAATCGTTTACCGCTTTGACGAAAAATATGCAATCACAGAAGCTCAGACTTACAACAGTGCAAACAAACTTTCAGAACGCGTAATCTACAAGTACGACGATGCAGGAAACGTTATCCGCACAACAACATACGCTGTTTCAGAAAAGTTTGGCGGCACAGTTAATGAATTGATTGACATCAACGAATATTCATACAACTACGGAACAGGTTCAGCTCCGGCTGCAGCAACTCCGTCTTATTCTTCTGACGCAAAATAAGGTTCAGAAAAAACAAAAACCGGTTCAATTGAACCGGTTTTTTTATGCCCTTTTGGGTTTACTGATTATTTATTGTTCGTTTAATCTGATCGTAAAGTTCCTGATATTCCCGGGCATATTTCTGCTGAATTGGAAGGGCTGCCGTTACCCAGACTGATTTGTTCGGCTTTATGATGTTTACACCCAGTTCTTCAAGTTTTTGAAGGGCTGCGGCCTCTGTTTCGTTGGAGATTTTGTGACAGCACTCTGAAGCATACTTTCCGGCTTCCAGAAGAATGTTCTGCTGCCATGGTGTGAGTGAATCCCATTTTTTTGAAGAAATTACAGCTTCTGTTACGCCGAGTACGTGACCGCTCAAAGTCAGGTTCGGGGCAAATGTGTAAAAGGAATTTGCAAGGTAGTTAACTGTAGGCTGGTCTGCAATGTCGGCAAAACCTGTCTCCATTGCCCGTGGAAGGGCGTCAAACCCGATTAAAATCGGTGTTCCGCCCCATTGATTTACGAGTTCGTGTTGAATTCTGTCTTCCGGAAGGCGGACTGTTTTTCCAATAAAATCAGACGGATTGTCTATCGGCTTTACAGAGAAAAAATTCCTGAATCCTTCTTCGCCGTAGAAAAGTCCCTTGAGGCCGTTTCCGTTTTGATAAAGTTCATCAAGAAATTCATTTGCCAGCGGAGAATTGACAAATTTCCAGAAATCTTCCTTGTCGGTAAATGTGTAAGGAAGTACGAGGAGGGTAGATTTTTTGCCGCCGATACTTGCAAGGTAAGAAACGGAAATGCGGCTTATATGGAGAACTTCCGAATTACACAAAAGCATTGCCATTGTCTGTTCGTTATTGCCCAGTTCGCCGTTTGTGTGAAGGTCGATAATGATTTTACCTTCCGACAGTTCTTCTACTTTTTCCTTGAATGCATAATCCATTTTGCCTACGATTGTGTCAGGCGGATTTACTTCGTCCATGATGAGGACAAGAGGTTTGTCGTCTTTTTTTGAATTTTTATTGCATGAAAGCGCGAGTAGAGAGCAGACTAAAACAAATGAACTGTAGAAAAACTTTTTCATCATTACCTCAAAGTCTATTTTAGCAGATTTGAGTAATATTTAAAGTAATAATTTATTATAAGTGTCCGCTGCGGTTAAATTGTGTGGCTGATTACACCGCCTCCGCAGATTACACCGTCGATATACAAAACGGCTGACTGTCCCGGGGCTACTGCACGCTGGCTTTCCTTAAAACTGATTTTCCACGGGGTGCCGGTGTAAACGTGAGTGTCGCCTTCAGGCGGAGTGTAGCGTTCAATTACTGCCGGTGTCGGTTTGCTTGCAAGCCGGATTTTTACGAGGGCTTCTACAGGTTCTTCCGGTTCAACGTTACCCGGCCAGACAAAATCGTCCGCAACAAGCGCGTCAGAATTCAATGCGTCGTTCGGGGCAAGGACTACGAGATTTTTTTTGGCATCAATCGCCTGAACATAAACAGGATAGTTTACTGCAACTCCAAGGCCTTTGCGCTGTCCGATAGTGTAGTGTTCGATTCCGCGGTGACGGCCAAGAACGTGGCCGTCCAGGTCGATAATGTCTCCCGGCTGTCCCGGTTTGTCTGCA
>JAEENG010000164.1 GCA_016283615.1 Treponema sp. | reverse complement strand
GTAAAAGATATGGGCGATGCCCAGATGGAAATCGTTCACTCGCTTGCAAAGTGGAAGCGTGTAAAAGTTACTGAACTCGGTCTTGCTCCGGGCTTTGGCATTTACACTGATATGAACGCCATCCGCGCTGATGAAGACCTGGACAACATTCACTCACTGTATGTAGACCAGTGGGACTGGTGCCAGTGCATCAGAAAAGAAGACAGAACTATCGCTTACTTAAAGGAAGCCGTAAACAAAATTTACAGCTGTCTCAAACGCACAGAATTCTATATTTACGACCGCTACGAACAGATTAAACCATGCCTTCCGGAAAAAATCACATTCATCTACGCTGATGACCTGCAGAAAAAATATCCGTCACTTTCTCCAAAAGAGCGCGAATCAAAAGTCTGCAAGGAATACGGTGCTGTTTTCTTGATCGGTATCGGCGGAAAGCTTCCTGACGGAACAATCCACGACGGCCGTGCTCCGGACTATGATGACTGGATTTCTCCGGGCGAAGAGGGACACACCGGTCTTAACGGCGACCTTCTTGTATGGAACCCTGTTCTTGAACAGTCATTTGAATTGAGTTCAATGGGTATCCGCGTAAGCCCTGAAAGCCTCAAGGCACAGCTTGCCGAACGCGGCTGTCCAGAGCGTGCAAATCTTGAATTCCACAAACGTCTTTTGAACGGCGAATTGAGCTTTACAATGGGCGGCGGTATCGGACAGAGCCGTCTTTGTATGTTCTTCCTCAGAAAAGCACACATCGGCGAAATCCAGGTTTCCATGTGGCCTGATGATATGCGCGCAACTGCCAGAAAGAACGGAATCAACCTTTTATAGTCTGTTTTTTTCTCAGAGCCAGGAATCAAAATGGACAAAATTGTAAAATTCAATTCTTCCCAGCTCGAGTCTTCTCTAAAAGATTTTAAAAAAGACCAGATTAAGGAATTTACCCTTCAGGACCAGACAATTCTATCTGCCAGGGGTAAACTCCTGCGCTTTCTGAGCCTTTTTGAGCAATATGCTCCCGAAACCCTGCTTACCCTGCCTGTGGACGCTTCTGTCCTTGATATGGATGTCTGCAAGGCATGTTCAAAAATTTTCTGCACGCTAGAAATTCCTCTCAATGGCGTAAGCCGTAACGGTGCCTTTTTATTTGACAAAAAGTTTTATTCAAAACGGGCAAATATGCTCAACACACTCGGTCTTATTTTTGGTTTTGATATTGAATTTGCCCTGACCGCCGGAGACTCTGTCAGACTTTTTATGGAGCGCCTTGATTTTGCCCTTTCCCTTTACCCGAATCACATCGATTTTCCGGCGCTTGAAAGTGACGGGGTAAAAATTCAGCCGAAAGTGAGCGCAACTTATTCTGCTGTAGATATCCAGCGCTCAAAAGAAATTGCCTTTGCGTGTTCAACTTTTTACAGTGCAGGCCGCGCCGTAACATGGTTTTTGGCCGTTCTTGCCCCGTTAAAACTGAGCCCTTCCAGATTTTTTGCAGATTTTGCAGAGTGGCAGAGAACCAATAACTGTTCAATAAAAAGCGGCTGGAACTATCAGGAAGCATCTCATCAGGAAATCGAAAAGATGCAGCTCGAATTCCTTCAGTTCAAATATGAAGAAAAAAACAAGGCACAGCTTTTTGAACTTGTAAGCAATATTGTCCGCCTGAACGGTGCGATGGCCCGCTGTTACGGAGAAGGTGAGGAAAGTGTTGTCGAGTTGAACTACAACCCGGACGAACTTTTGAGTTATTCTGCGATGAATATCCAGTCATTTTTTGAAAACGCCTTCATGGAAAACAGTCACGTAAAAGTTTTTATGGGTCCTGACGGTGTTGAATATCATTATTGTTAAAATTTTGTAATTTTTTTTTGTTTTTTTTATTGCCGAATCCGCACTTTTTTAAGTAAGTTATAGATATGAGTACAGAAAATACTAACACTGAAGAACAACAGACAGAAAACGCATCTCAGGAAGCTGTTTCAAAAGCAGAAGAAACTTCTGAACAGACTTCTCAGGCTGATTCTCAGAACGCAGAAGGCGCAGAAAGTGCCGCTGAAGATCCTGCTAAAAAAATTGCAGAACTTGAGGCTCAGATTGAAGAATTAAAGAAAGATGCTTTGTACAAGGCTGCCGAAAACGACAACTGGCGCAAACGTATGATGGCTCAAAAAGAAGAAGCTGTTGCTTATGCAAACGCAAATCTTCTTTCTGATTTGCTCGAAAGTCTTGACAACTTTGACCGTACTCTCGATGCCGCAAAAGACATCAAAGAGGCAAAACCGATTGTTGACGGAATCAAAATGATCAACAAGTCTCTCGTAAGCATGCTCGAAAACAAATACGAACTCGTAGCTTACGGTGCAAAAGGTGATGAATTCAATCCGGACATCCACGAAGCAATTGGCCGTGTAGAAGACGAAAAGGTCAAGAAAGAAACCCTTCAGGAAGTTTACCTCAAGGGCTATAAGTTAAAAGACAGAGTTATTCGTCACGCAAAAGTTATGGTTTGCGTGCCTAAAAATTAATTGACTGGACAATAATCAGGAGGTTTAAATTATTATGGGTAAAATTATTGGTATTGACTTAGGTACAACAAACTCTTGTGTTGCCGTAATGGAAAACGGTGCACCTGTAGTTATTCAGAACTCAGAAGGCGGAAGAACTACACCTTCTATCGTAGGTTTTACAGCAAAAGGCGAACGCATCGTTGGTCTTCCTGCTAAAAACCAGATGGTTACAAACCCAAAAAACACAGTATATTCAATTAAACGTTTTATCGGACACCGCTTCTCAGAACTTTCAGGAGAAGCAAAACTTGTTCCATATACAGTAAAGGATAACGGACAGGATGTTCGTGTTGAAGTTACAGAAAACGGAAGCCTCAAGGAATTCAGTCCTCAGGAAATCTCAGCCTTCATTCTTCAGAAAATGAAGAAAACTGCAGAAGACTACCTGGGACAGCCTGTAACAGAAGCCGTTATTACAGTTCCTGCATACTTTAACGACAGCCAGCGTCAGGCTACAAAAGATGCCGGCAAAATCGCAGGTCTCGATGTAAAACGTATCATCAACGAACCGACTGCCGCTTCCCTCGCATTCGGTTTTGACAAAGATCAGAAATCAGAAAAAACAATCGCCGTATACGACCTTGGCGGCGGTACATTCGATATTTCCATTCTTGAACTTGGAGACGGCGTATTTGAAGTAAAAGCTACAAACGGTGATACACACCTTGGTGGCGATGACTGGGACCGTGCAATCGTTAACTGGCTCATCGACGGCTTTAAGGCAGACACAGGAATCGATCTTTCAGGCGATTCAATGGCTTTACAGCGTCTCCGCGAAGCAGCAGAAAACGCAAAAATCGGTCTTTCAAACCAGACTACAGTAGATATCAACCTTCCGTTCATCACAGCTGATGCAACAGGTCCAAAACACCTGCAGAAGTCTTTGACACGTGCTCAGTTTGAACAGATGACTGATTCACTCTTTGAAAAGACAAAGGAACCTTGCCGCAAGGCTATGGCAGACGCAGGAATCACTGCAGACCAGATCGACGAAGTTCTCCTCGTCGGCGGTTCTTCACGTATGCCGAAAGTTCAGGAAATCGTTAAACAGATTTTCGGTAAGGAAGGCAGCCGTGCAGTAAACCCTGATGAAGCAGTTGCAGTTGGTGCTGCAATCCAGGGCGGTGTACTTGCAGGCGATGTAAAGGACGTTCTTCTTCTCGATGTAACTCCTCTTTCACTTGGTATCGAAACAATGGGTGGAGTAATGACAAAACTTATTCCACGCAATACAACAATTCCTACAAAGAAGAGTCAGGTATTCTCTACAGCTGCTGACGGACAGACTGCAGTTACTATCCACGTATTGCAGGGTGAACGCGAAATGGCTTCCCAGAACCGCACACTCGGAAACTTTGACCTTGTGGGTATTCCTGCAGCTCCACGCGGCGTTCCGCAGATTGAAGTTACATTCGATATCGACGCAAACGGTATCGTTCACGTATCAGCAAAGGATATGGGAACAGGCAAGGAACAGCACATCCAGATTACTTCTTCATCAGGCTTGAGCGAAGAAGAAATCAACCGCATGGTAAAGGATGCAGAAGCAAATGCTGAGTCAGACAAAAAACAGCGTGAAGCTGTTGATGTCAGAAACGAAGCCGACAGCCTTATTTACGCAACAGAAAAGAGCGTAAAAGAACTTGGCGACAAGGTTAAAGATGCTGACAAACAGGCTATCGAAGACGCAGTTGCTGCCCTCAAAAAAGCTCTCGAAGGCAGCGATACAGAAGATATCAAGGCAAAAACAGAAGCTCTCAAACAGGCTTCTTATAAGATTGCCGAAGAAGTATACAAACAGCAGCAGGCTGGTGGAGCAGGTGCTCAGGCCGCTCAGGGTGCAGATGCAGGTGCCGCTTCAGGTGCTGACGCAAATGCCGGTGAAGAAAAGAAGAGCGGTTTTGACAAAGGAACTGCAGACGATGTTGATTACGAGGTTCATGACAACTAATGGCATCTAAACGCGATTATTACGAGGTTCTTGGAGTTCAAAAGAGTGCGAGCCAGGAAGAAATTAAAAAGGCATACCGTAAACTTGCCGTAAAATATCATCCTGACCGCAACCCCGGCAACAAAGAGGCCGAAGACAAATTCAAGGAAGCAACAGAGGCATACGAAGTCCTTTCTGACGAAAAGAAGCGCCCGATTTACGACCAGTACGGTTTTGCCGGACTGGACGGAATGGGTGGAGGCGGCGGAGCAGGCGGTTACAGCCATGCATTCCACGACTTCAGCGACTTGTTTGGCGGAATGGGCGGCGGCTTCGGCGATATTTTTGAAGGCATCTTCGGCGGCGGACGAAGTTCAAGAAGCAGAAGTAATCCAAATGCACCTGTTGAAGGTCAGAGCCTGCGCTATGACCTTGATATTTCTTTCCAGGCTGCAGTCTACGGAACCAAGGCAGAGATTAAGTTTTCGCATAACGAAAAATGTTCTCAGTGTAACGGTTCCGGCTCGGCTAAAGGCGGCAGCCGTAAAACCTGTCCGACCTGTAACGGTTCAGGGCAGGTAAGACGCCAGGCAGGATTCTTTGCAGTTCAGCAGACATGTCCTAACTGCCGCGGTGAAGGTTCAGTAATTGATAAGCCTTGTCCGCATTGTCACGGAACAGGTTTTGAAGAAAAATCAAAGTCAGTTACATTGAATATCCCGGCCGGTGTAGACGACGGAAAGCGAATTACAATCCGTGGCGAAGGCGATGCCGGAAAGAACGGCGGACCAAGCGGAGATTTAATTGTAGTTCTCCACGTAGAAAGCCATAAGTTCTTTGAACGCAGCGGACAGGACCTTTATTGTGCTGTTCCTGTAACAATGGCTCAGGCTGCATTGGGCGAAACTATTTTTATTACCACACTTGACGGTAAAAAAATTGAATTCAAACTGCCTGCAGGCACACAGAATGGTAAACTTTTAAGAATCAAGAACGAAGGCGTTCCGGTTGTTAATTCAACAAGAAAGGGCGACCTTTACATCAAGATTCTTGTACAGGTTCCACAGAAGATGTCGGCAAAGCAGAAAGAACTTCTGGAAGAGTTCTCCAGACTGGATAACGCTACCACAAGTCCTCAGCCGGTTCCACTTTCTACACTTAACTAAATACTATGAGTTTGCCACAAGGGTTCGATAAATACATTGCACCGGATGCTGACAGACTTAAATTTTTGCAGGATTATCTTCTGGCACGTTCGGTCCAGACTTCGGTGGTGAGCGTGGCCGGAAGAAAACACCTGTATGTTAATTTTCCTTCAAGTTCATACAATCCAAGATTCAAGATAAAAACAATTCTTACTCATTACGACCGTGTAAGCGGAAGCCCGGGTGCAAACGACAACAGTGCGGCAGACTTTCAGATTGCAGACTTTGCCGTCCGCTTAAAAAAAGCAATCGACCGCGGAGCCGCCCCGAATATACGAATCTTTTTTACTGACGGAGAAGAACTTGGCGAAGGCGGAGTGAGCTCTCAGGGCGCCTTCGGTCTTGCCGAACTGTTTAAAAAACTTGGAATTACAAACGACGATGTTTATGTCTTTGACTCCTGCGGCCGCGGACAGGTGGCTGTTCTGGCTCAGGCAGGGCTCACTCAGGCCCAGTCTAAAAATTCAAGCTTTGCAAAAAAGTTTATAAGTCTTTTTGAACGCACCCAGAACCTTCTGCGCACATCCTGTCAGAATTCATGGATTACGCTCCCGGTTCCATACAGTGACAATGCGGGCTTCCTTGCCTTAGGAATTCCTGCCGTTGCGATAACACTTTTGCCTAAAGAAGAAGTTTCTGATTATCAGCGTGCTCTTTTAAACGATAAAAATCTTGAAAGCGAAGTTATGAACTGTCACATGGATGACAGGCCGGACAAACTTCCGCGCTTTAAGTATGAAGAAAAAATGCCTGTAACCTGGCGCCTTTTTCACACGCCTTACGACAATGCGCTCAGCCTGACTGAAGAAAGCTTTGATGTAATGAGAAAAATCCTCGATACACTTGCGGCAAGCAGAACCCTGGCGTAAAACAAAGTTCTCTGCCCTGTGTCTACAAAAGTGTCGACTTGTGTGGTATATTTAATTATTAAAAGTATTGGAGCAAAAAACAATGAACTACGAGCAAATCTTCAAAAACATAGACGACATTTTATGGAAAGAGGCAGGCTGTTCCAACGAGCTTGAT
>JAEENG010000163.1 GCA_016283615.1 Treponema sp. | reverse complement strand
GGTATGATTCAACAAACAACCAGATGCTCTATTCATATAATACAGCACCTCAAAAGATTACAGCTCCAACATACAAAGGAAATAATTATAATACTGTCGATTCTTATTCTCAAAGTGCTACAGGCTGGAGCACCCCTGTGGCAGTCTTTGGAGAAGGTAACGGTATCGGCGAATACTGTAAGGTAGCACTGGATGCAAATGGCAAGGTTCATATTGCCTGCTATGATAATGCAAATGCAGATGTCTGGTATGCTTACATTGACAATTACGCTGCTCCAGAAAATGCAAGAACATGTATTGTTGATTCTTATGGAATTGTTGGTACCGAATTAACCCTGGACGTTGCCTTGAAAGACGGAAAACCGGTTCCTTATATCAGCTATTATGGAAACAGTTGTGCCCGTCCTAAGGTCGCTTACTGGGCAGGAACTGACTCAATTGCTTCTGCAGAGTCTCTGGCTGGAGCTGTAAGCGAGATTTCCAGCGGTTTATGGGAAATCAGTCTTGTTCCAACAAAGAGTAAGGTTTCTATTGACCATATCAATGTTGGAGTCTGGAAGACTTCTTCGGGAGTTTTAACTTATTCAACTACTGACGGAAATGCTCCTGGAACAACAAATATAGGAACATGTAATGCAGGTACAAGCAATGGCATGATCTACGGAAACGGCACCAAGAATGCAATACTTGGCTATGCTGTCACAAAGTCTGCCGGAGGTTACATCGAAACCGCACAGATGCGCTAGGATGCGATGGTCCCGCGGGAGCGGGGCCTGCTCCCTGCCTCAGAATTTTGTAGATTTTACGCTCAAAATGTCTTATATTTAAAACGAACAAAAATAGTTTTTATGGAGGTTTGTTTTGATAAGACATTTTTCTTTAATTGCTGCGGCCGCTGCAATTTTTATGCTGGCAGGTTGTACTTCTACAGGTTCTTCGACCGGTGTTACACGAATAGATGCTTCTACTCAGACTGATTTGAGCGGATACTGGAACGATACTGATGTACGTATCGTTGCCGAAAGCCTTGTTAACGAATGTGTAAACGCAAAAGCAATTTCTGCATTCTCCTACGGCAAAAAACGCGAACCTGTCGTTATCGTCGGAACTTTCCGTAACCAGAGCGACGAACACATTGATACTTCAATTATTTCCAAAAAATTTGAAATCGCACTTTTGAACAGCGGCAAGGTTGACTTTGTTGCTTCAAGTTCTGAACGCGGCGAAATCCGCACAGAACGTAACGAACAGCAGACCTATGCAAGCGAAAGTACTGCAAAAAGCCTTGGTAACGAAACAGGCGCTGACTTTATGCTGATTGGTGCCGTAAAAACAATCATCGATTCTGCGGGCAATCAGAGCACACGCACTTATTATGTTACTGCTGAACTCATTGACATCGAAACCAACCGCAAACTCTGGGCCGGTGAAGATTCATCAATCAAAAAGCTGATTAAAAAGTCGAATTACCGCTACTAATTCAAATAAAACGCGATGAAAATTCAATTCCGGATGGCAAAAACAAAACGTTCTCCTGCACTTGCGCTCTTACTGGCCGCCTTTGTGACCTTTAATGTGGGCGCGGGAGGCCGTACGGACACAGAAAACCCGTCGCGCACAGGTTTTTTCTCCGCAAAATTCATTGAGTCCCTCTATCCTGCCAGTGACTATATTACAGGCACCGGTTCCGGGGCAAACAGACAGAATGCTGAAAGCGCCGCAAAACTTGCCCTCTGCCAGAGCCTTGGCGAGAGCATCAGCGGTAACCAGCAGACCTTTCTTACTTCTTCGTCCTCAGGCTCTGAGCAAAGCGAGCTGTCACTTTCCGTAAACGAATCCGTTCTTTTTGAACACATCACCGGAATCGTTATCAAAGACTGTGTTCAGGACAAAAAAGGCTCATACTCGGCACTTGCAGTTTTAAACAGGGCTGAGGCGGGCGATTATTATTCAACGAAGGCGCGGAAAAACGATCTGGAAATTCAGAAACTCGTTTTGCAGGCCACCGCAAATTCAACCGATTACAATTCAATTGCACTGATGGAAAAGGCAGTCGCCATTGCAAAAGACAATCAGTACAACCTGGATCTTCTTTCGGTAATCAGTCCGTCCCGGGCAAAGTCACTTTTGATGAGCTACGGAAGTGTCAGTCAGCTGGAATTAAAAAAGGGTGAACTTGCAAAAAATATCCTATTCTTTGTAAAAGTTGAAAACGACATTGACGGAAGAATTTTTGCCGCCCTTACCGAAAAACTTTCCGGAAAAGGATATTCAATTTCAGGCGACTATAAAACTGCCGCTTACTTTATTAAAGCTAAAGTCAATTTTGAACAGCCGTCCATTCACAAAGACAATAATTATTTTGTCCGCTACACGCTGGACTGCCCGGTTATCGAACCCTTAAGCGACAAAATCGTTGCCACATTCAATTTTACAGGCAGGGAAGGGGCTCCGGATGCAAAACAGGCTTCTTCCAGGGCGCTTACAAAGCTCTGCGGCCGCATTGCCCAGGAATTTCTGGAATAGTTCAATTTTGTCCTAAAAACACTCCTTTTTCCCGCCGATAAATAGGATATGCGTGCATACTCTATTTTATTAAGTTCTATTATTTTATTTACTTCGTGCGTAGCCAGTGCACAAAGTTCAAAATCCATTTACAAGCTTCCGGAAAACGAAAGTGCTACCGTGCAGACTGCAACTGCGGGCGGAGTAATTGCCGGAGCCGACAGCGGACTTTACCGTCTGACTGCCACAAAAACTGCAATTCCATTGTGGACACAAGGCAAGGTGCGTAAAATTATCCGCACTGATGACAGATGGTACTTTTTGACAAGCGCCGGAATTTTGACCACTACAGATTTGCAGACTTTTGAATTAAGAAATACAGGACTTCCGTCATTAAAGATGAAGGAAGTCAATAACGAAATAATCAGTTTTTCTGACAAAAGCGTTCAGTTAAAGGATCTTGAAATTCACCCGGAAAACCCGCAGATTCTCGTAACCGCTTCAAAGGACGATGTTTACATCACTTACGACGGCGGTCTTAAATGGAATTCGCTGGGTTCCATGAGCGCAAGTACAACTGGAATCAAGGCTGTAAGTGTATGCACAATCGACGGCAGCCTAGTTGTATTTATGTCTCACCCGATTTTCGGATTTTCTTACATTATGCCGCAGACTGCAAAGCCGCGCTGGACTGACTGTAACGGCGGTTTTGAAAACATTAAAAGCCAGACCTATCCTGACGAAATTGCGGACATTGTGCCTGTCGTAACGACCGGTGCTGACGGTGTTAAGAGCGTAACCATTTATGTGAGCCAGAGCTTTTTGCCGCGTCTGTACACATTCAACTGGCAGACAAAGCGTGGTGAACTTGTATACTCAGGCAAAGAACCCTGTGACACTATAGACGGTCTTTTCTGGAACGGCTCTGAACTTTTGTACAGCCGTCCGGGGGAAATCGCATCATATTCACCGGAGAAGGGCGGTCTGGGAAACATTCCGGGCTCATATTATGCATGGAAGCCAAGCTTTGAAAGCCTTGCAGACAATGACACCCTTTATGCCGCATGGATTCCTGAAGATAAGGATTTGACTAAAGGCATTTCGTTGAGCGAACTCTGGCTTTTAAAACCTGAACTCTGCACAAATGCTTATGCGTCAAAGGCGTTGAACCGCAAATCAGTTTACTGCCCGGCAAATCATGTAACCACACAGGCAGGAATCGATAAATACAAGAGAATCATTCTGGACAACAAGCTTGATTCAATTGTAATTGACATGAAAGACGACTACGGACTTTTGAGATATGATGCCAAAGACCCGGTTGTCGTAGAAAAAGGATATATTTCTAAGTATCATATAGATTTAGCACACTTTGCCAGCGAAATGAAAAAGGATGGAATCTACCTTATTGCCCGCATTGTTGTATTCAAGGATAAAAACTTAAGTCAGTACGCAGGCGGCAAATATGCTGTCTGGGACCGCACTACAAACCGCCCGTGGGTCGGAACTAAGGGCATGGAAGATATCGTAAACGAAGAGACCGGCGAAGTTACAGGAAGCCGCATGACATACTATGACGAAAACTGGGTTGACCCTTATTCGCCGGAGGTGTGGGATTACAACGTGCGCATCGCAAAGGAACTCATTGCCGGCGGCTTTGATGAAATTCAATTTGACTATATACGCTTTCCCACAGACGGACGCAACATGGGCAATGCGGTTTTCCGATGGAAGGACAAGGGAATGGATAAGGAAAGTGCCCTGCTTTCATATCTTGCATATGCACGCAAAAACATTGATGCTCCGATTGGAATCGACATTTACGGCGCAAACGGATGGTACCGTTCAGGCACACGAACCGGTCAGGACGTAGAACAGCTTTCCGAGTACGTTGATATCATCTGTCCGATGTTCTATCCGAGCCATTTTGAACAGGACTTTCTGGCCTACGCACCTGTTTCCGAACGCCCGTACCGCATTTACTACTACGGCACTTACAGGAACACTGTAATCGGCCGCAACAAAATCATCATCAGACCGTGGGTTCAGGCATTTTACCTGAACGTACGCTATGACAGGCAGTGGTACAACACCGAATACGTTAAAAAAGAAATTTACGGCGTTCGGGACAGCGTAAACCGCGGCTATATGTACTGGAACAATATCGGCCGTTATGATGATATTTCTCCTGATGTGGGGGACACTGCCTACACGGGACCGGCCCTGGAAGCCCAGAAAGAATTCAGAAAGCCTGCTCTCGGAGAATCAAATCTTTTGTATCCGAGAAACGTAAATACAGCGCCGGTTTCTACTCCTGACCAGGGAACATCAGAAAAATCTGCTATGGATACAAAAAGCCAGTCGATTTTTCCTTCAATTTCTGATATAAGAAAACTCTGGCAGGCATACGAATATGACAAACGTGAAATATAATCCGGAAGACCCAATTGCGGCAATTGCGACCCCTCTTTCTCCAGGGGCCCTTGCCATTGTACGCGCTTCCGGCAAAAACTGTGTTCAACTGGTTTCCAGGGTATTCAGCCGCCCGAAGGCTCTTTTAGAGGCGGAGGGCAACACAATTGTTTACGGCTGGATTGTTGAAAGAGAAAACGCAGATAAAAACAGGGGCGATAACCGGATTGATGAAGTTCTAGTTTCTGTTTTCCGTGCACCCAAATCATTTACCGGCGAAGAAATGTGCGAAATTTCCTGCCACGGCGGTGTAAGCGTTGTCAATGCAGTTTACAATCTTCTGATAAAAAACGGCTTCCGTCCCGCAGAACGGGGCGAATTTACCTTCCGTGCCTACATAAACGGTAAGGCTGACCTGACCCGGGCTGAAGCTGTAAGAGAAATTATCGATTCAAAAACTGACGCAAGCCGGTCTCACGCCGCAGGCCGCCTGAGCGGTTCACTTTTTGAAGAAATCGACGGAATCAAAACTCTGGTAACCGACACACTGGCTGCCATCGAAGTTGATATTGAATATCCTGAAGACGAAGAAACAATTGCAGACAGCTTTGACCAGAACGATCTGGTTACTGCCCGCGACCGTCTCCAGAGCCTTGCTGATTCATGGAAAAGCGAAAAAATCTATCAGGACGGGGCAAAAATCGTTCTTGCCGGTAAAACCAATGCCGGAAAATCAAGCCTCTTTAATGCGCTGCTCAAGGAAGACCGTTCAATCGTAAGCGACATCGAAGGAACAACCCGGGACTGGATTGAAAGCTGGGTAAGTTTTGACGGAATTCCTGCGCGCCTTTTTGACACTGCAGGCTTGCGCAAAACAGACGATGTAATCGAAGCCCGGGGTGTTGAACTTACAAAGGATATTGCTGCGACAGCCGACCTGATGCTCTATCTTGTGGACAGCACAAAGGGTGTGAGTGCAGAGGACATTGAGTTTGTAAAAAACAATAATTCGATTCCGACGGTTGTAGTTTTTAATAAAATTGATACTTCTGACAAACAATTAGAATTTGACGGTGCTCAGAATTCAGTTTATATCAGTGCAAAGAAAGGTCTGGGACTTGGTGAACTGACAACCCTTGTAAAAAAGATTCTCCTTGGTTCATCACAGGTAAAAAGCTCACATACGGGCCTCGGCTCGGAACGCCAGAAACAGTCGGTCTGCGAGGCCCTGGAGCGCGTTGAGCACGCCCTTAAAATTGCGGCCGATGGTTCCTACGGCCTTGATGCGGTGGTACAGGACCTTGAAGACTGTCTGGACAGCCTGGGCGAAGTTACCGGTCAGGTAACTCCGGACGATGTGCTTGGTTCAATCTTCAGTCATTTTTGCGTCGGTAAATAATTCAATAAAAGCGTTTCTGCACTTTACTTTAGTTAAAGCGTACAGCCGCCTGAATTGATTTTGAAAGATCTTCCTTCTGTTCAGCGGACAGTGTAATGTCTCGGCTCAAGCCCTGTAAAGGCGGATTTGTTGCTGCTACCCAGTAGCGTGCGTCATCTGCCTGGCGGTCAACTGTCTTACACTGTGCAAGAACCGGAGCAAATCCGGTCTGGGCGCAGAGTTTTTCCTGACCTTCCTTACTTATCAAAGCATTAAAGAGTGTTACAGTCTTTTTATTCTTTTTGAATGCGGCGGCGTAAACTGCCGGTGCCGTAAAGGCTCTCAGGGAAGGAGCGATGTCAGAAGGCAGATAAATCGAAGTATAGCGTTCGATTGTGTCCCGGGGAATCTGGCGGTGTGTTGAAAGAGTGATGAATGTAAGGCTTACATTGTCGCTTTTCATGAACGAATTAACATCGGTCTGAGCCGCATTAAAGGTCCCTGACAGAAGAAGTCCTTTTTTATCCCATCTTTTTAATGTCTGAACCGTTGTGTTGAGGGGCGAGCCTTCCATCGTCATCAGATTCTGTACGATTTTTCCTGAGTTGAATGCTGAACCTTCTGCCACTGTATCGTTAATGATTTTTACAGCCTGGTGGTAAGCGTCACGGCCGTCAAATGCTTCGATAAGGGCGCCTGTCATATCAAGAAAGTTGTCTGCGTTTTTGCAGTCAAACATGATGCCGGCCTTTTCCCTGTTTTTGGAAATTTCTGCAAATTTTTCGATGTCGCTCCATGTGCTGATGGTGGTCATCCTTGAACGGCGGTAAAGGTTCATGTTTACTGCAATTTCCATGTTGCTGGAAAGTACCGGAACTGCCGCGATATTTTTGTCTTTTGCAAGAACAAGGCCTTTCATGCTGGAAGTAAGGCCGGAAAGGTCACCTGTCAGAACCAGGTTTGTCTTTGTACCTGCAGCTGTAATTGTCCTGTTGAATTCACTGCCGCCTCTGGCAAAAAGAATTGACGGCTTTCTGGAAAGCTGTTTTTCCAGGGCGAGGGAATTATCATATTCAATATATTTAAATTTTTTAGGGTTAAAAACGTCCTGCCCCTGGGCTTCAAGTGCCCTTTTTAAGCCGGAAACTTCAAATTCCGACAAATCATAGAATGCAATAATCTGTTTTTTTGGAACAAATATGCCGATAATAACTGCAAGGAGAAGGGTAATGACTGCAATCAGGGAAACTGTTTTTTTATTGAATTGAATTTTCATAACTAATATTCTACGTCAATTTTTTTATATCATCAACAATAAATTAAACGGTTATTTGACTTCTAATATCAGGAATGTTAAAATTATTTGTTTAGAGAGGTAGTATTCATGAGAAATAATTCAATTAAAGGCCTTTCACTTGTCCTTATTCTTCTTGCCTTTGGATTTATCCCGCTTTCAGCACAGGACAGCCTTGATGCTGTATATTCACAGTTGAACCTGGCATTTGCAGAGCGTTCTTCAGATAAAGTTTCTGATATTTTAAAAAAACAGACCGGCTCGCCTGATTATTCTCTCTATGAGTCATACGCCCTCAAAAAGACACGTCAGCTGATTATCGATGACGATCTTGAATTTGCACGCCAGGCATCTCTTGCTGTAATCGACAACAACCTCGAAAACTTTGACGCCGTAGATTTGTATTCATACATTGACCGCGCAATCTTAAATGAACAGGCTGCAAGACAGGCCGAAGAAAACCGAGCCCGCCTCGAAGCTGAACGCATTGCCGCAATGAACGCCCGTACAAAGGAAAAGATCGAAAAATCAAATACTTATTCGACTGTAAGCACTGCTTCAGGTTCGTCAGTTTATATCAACGAAAGCCACCGCCAGTTCTCTTCTCTGACATGGAATTTCCAGTTTGGTATTGCTGATGTTCTTCTTCAGAAAGTTACAGACCCAGCTTCTTATTCAAGCATCAAATACGGACTTCTGCTTGGTCTCGACCTTTTGTATCACACAGACCAGTACACAATGGGATTTGATGTTCAGGGCGATTACCACATGCTTACAATGGGCCAGGGTGAAGAAGAAGTTATGTACAGCATAAGGGCAATCCCTATGATTTCATTCAATTCAATCAGTAATAAATTATTCCTGCGTGCAGGCTTTGCATACTACGGACTTGGTTCTGACGGTAAAGTTGAAACAGGTTCCGTTGAATCCTTCCCGACACCTGTAATCGGTATCGGACTTGATAACATCAGGTTTGGAGAGACCGGACTTCAGCTGCATTATGATTACTGTCTCGGCCACTTCAGTATGGAAGACGTAAAGGCCAGCATGGAATTTGGCGGTGCACTTACTGTTCCGCTTGCGATTAACGAACGCACAAAAATCGGAGTTAAACTTGGTGTAAGTGACCTCCTGTTTATGAAACAAAACGGAATTGATAATAGAGCTAAGGCAATATTTGCAATTGGAGTTGGAAATGTTAACAAATAAAAAAAGTTTTTTTGTTGCTGCAGTTTGTTTGTTTGCAACTGTTTTTTTACAGGCTCAGTCGGCAACAGCAGACTTGACCAAACGTTATCTGGAGCGTGCCAATACCCAGTATGAAAGCGCCCAGTATCTGGAAGCTTACAAAACGATTAACGCGGTTCTCCGTCTTAATGAAAACACAGGCATTCCGGCAAATGTAACGCTGGTAGCAACGGAAATCTATTCAAAAGTTCTTGATAAAATTAAAAAAGACAAGAATTATTCACTTTTTACTGATGTTACGGACAATGTTCAAAAGTATTCGGTAATTGCGGATGGTTCAATCCAGCGTAAAATCAAAGAGATTTACGCCCAGCAGGAAGCAGATATCCAGGCTAAGAAAGATGCTGCAGAAAAGGCAGAAAAAGAAGAACAGCGCGCTATGTACCAGCAGCAGCTCGACGAACAGCGCAAAAGCCAGGAAAGCTTTATGGACGCTATTCAGAAGAGCCAGGAAAACATGCAGTCTTCCATCGTCGTTCTCGGTGACAAACTTGTAGAAACTTCTGAAAAGAGTGCAAAGTCAAATCACATCGTTCTGGTTGCGGTTTTGATTATCTGTGCAATTCTCGTAGTTGTATTCATTATTGTAATTCTTGGAATCCGTGCGGCTGCCCGTGCAAGTGCCCGCCAGTCAATGCAGTTTGAAGAAACACTCAAGCTTGTTGCAGGAATGCAGCAGGCAAACAACCAGCTTCTGCTGGGCAACGTAACTGATCTCGACGGAATGGGCGGTTTACGTTCTGCAGGAAGTTCACGCTGGGGTGTTGATGCCCTTCCGGCACCGGAAATGAAACCTGAAGAAAAGGATGAATTAAAGCAGCTTGCAATTAAATGTGAAGAACTCGGTGCTCAGATTGATGCAGTTACAAAGAGAAAGAACAACTCAAAGAACGTCAGCGAACTTGTTTATAAACTTGCAATGGAACTCGGCTTAAACCAGAACACTTCCATGCTTTACTTCTGTGCCGCAATGGTTTATGACGCAGGATTCCTTGATGTTCCGGAAGACATTCTTGCTTCGGAAAACTTAACGGAAGAACAGCGCCAGATTATCCGCAATCACGTAAATATTACCGGAGACCACCTGGACTTTGTTCCTGAAAAATACCGCAACATCTTTAATGATGCTGCCCTTTACCATCACGAAAACGAAGATGGTTCAGGCTATCCGAACGGACTTTCCGGTGAAGATATTCCTCAGATTGCAAAACTGATTCACGTTGTTGAAAGTTACAACTCGCTTATCAGCCGCCGTAATTACAAACAGATTATGGATAAGGAAAGTGCAATCGAAGAATTACTTTCAAAGAAAAATATGTACGACGAGACTGTTGTAAAAGCACTCGACGGAATTGTTTAATCGGTCATTTTTCGATATGATAGAGCCGTTACTTTTGTAAGTAACGGCATTTTTTTTGGAGAAGCTTATGTGTGGTATTGTAGGTTATGTTGGTGTTAAAGAGGCAACACCTGTTTTAATAAACGGTCTTAAAAAACTTGAATACAGAGGTTACGACTCGGCAGGAATCGCTGTTCTTTCAAAAGACGATAATGAGATTCTCGTTAAAAAATCAAAGGGCGCCCTCAAATTCCTCGTTGAACGCATAACTGACCAGGTTGTAAAACAGTCAAAACAGAAAGATGCTGTTCTTGCAGAAAAAGAAAATGAAGAAAACCTGCAGGCCCTTGTTGCCAAAACTCCTGAATTTGTTTCCGGCAATGTCGGAATCGGCCATACCCGCTGGGCAACACACGGCGAACCAAGCGATGTAAACTCTCACCCGCAGACAAATGTTTCGGGCACTATTGCCGTTGTTCACAATGGAATTATCGAAAACTACGCAAAACTCAAGGCATTTTTGCAGGAGCAGGGTGTAGTATTTAAAAGCCAGACTGATACAGAAGTAGTTGCCCACCTTATCAACTATTTTTACGAAAAAACAAATGACCTCTTTAAGGCAGTTCTCGAAACCCTCCACCGCCTTGAAGGCAGTTATGCTTTAGGTGTTGTATGCAAAAATTATCCTGACCGCGTAATCGCTGCCCGCAAGGAAAGCCCTCTTATCGTAGGCCTCGGAAAGGACGAAAACTTTATTGCAAGTGATGTTCCTGCAGTTTTAGAGTACACCCGGGATGTTTATTATCTTGAACAGAAAGAACTTGCCGTTTTGTATCAGGACCACGTTGACCTTTTTAATTACGAAGGCGAAAAAATCCACCGCGAACCGACTCATGTTGAATGGGATCTTTCCAGCGCAGAAAAGGGCGGTTTTGCACATTTTATGTTAAAGGAAATCCACGAACAGCC
>JAEENG010000162.1 GCA_016283615.1 Treponema sp. | reverse complement strand
TTATTTTCATTCAATAATCCGTTTGGTGCCTGCCCGGAATGTACCGGTATCGGCGAAAAGATGGAGTGGGACTTAAAAAAGATTCTCCCGGACGACAGCCTGAGTTTTAACGAAGGCGCCTTTCCGTTTTATAATCCTGACAGCGAATGGAATAAATCACTCTTTGGCGCTGTAAGCGAAACTGGCGGATTTTCCCTCGATACTCCGATAAAAGACCTGACAAAAAAGCAGTACGACTTTTTGTGGAACGGGGATGATTCAAAAGAAATGCACTGGATTTACCGCAAACAGAGCGGGGAAGGATTTTCTGAATACAGACGTCCCTGGATCGGTGTAATCGCAGACATGAAGCGCCGTCACTCGGAAGCATGGGGCGAATCCCAGCGTGTGCGCATGGAAGAAAAGTTTATGTCTGTAAGCGAGTGTACAAGCTGTCACGGAAAGAGACTTCGCAATGAAGCCCTCGGTGTAACTGTCGGCGGAAAAAACATTATTGAACTTTGTGCGCTCAGCGTTCTTGAAAGTCTTGCTTTTATCGAAGGCCTCAAACTTACTGAAACAGAAAAACTCATTGCAGCACAGATTTTAAAAGAGATTAAGGCACGGCTTTCATTCTTAAAAAATGTAGGTCTTGATTATCTTACCCTTGAGCGTTCTGCCGGAACTCTGAGCGGCGGTGAAGCCCAGCGTATCCGCCTTGCAACCCAGATTGGAAGCGGACTTACAGGCGTAATGTACATCCTTGATGAACCGAGTATCGGCCTTCACCAGCGTGACAACCAGCGCCTTATCGAAACCCTGACTTATCTTCGTGACCTTAAAAATACAGTAATCGTTGTTGAACACGACGAGCAGACTTTACGGACTGCGGACTGGGTCGTAGATATCGGGCCCGGAGCAGGTGTGCACGGCGGAAACGTAATTGCAAGCGGAACTCCTGAACAGGTTATGGCCGTAAAAGAAAGTATTACGGGCCAGTACCTCAACGGCTCCCTCTACATGGAAATTCCACAGGAACGCAGAAAGGGCAACGGCAAATTCATCAATATCCGCGGCGTAACTGAACACAACTTAAAAAATGTTGACGTAGACATTCCTCTGGGAACCTTTACCTGTATTACTGGCGTAAGCGGCAGCGGAAAATCGACCCTTTTGAGCGATGTATTCTATCCTGTGGTAAGCAATGAACTTATGCGCACTGACTACAAGGCCGGCCAGTATAAGTCAATTACCGGTATCAAAAATATCGACAAGGTAATAAACATCGACCAGAGTCCCATTGGACGCACTCCCCGCAGTAACCCTGTGACTTATGTAGGTGTTTTTGACAGTATAAGGGAACTGTTTGCAAGTCTTCCTGATTCAAAAGCACGGGGTTACAAGGGCGGCCGCTTCAGTTTTAATGTTAAGGGAGGACGGTGCGAGCACTGTCAGGGAGCCGGTACAATTACAATCGAAATGAACTTTTTGCCTGATGTATTCATTCAGTGTGATGTCTGCAAGGGCAAACGCTTTAATCAGGAAACTCTTGATGTGCGTTACAAGGGCAAAAACATTTCTGACGTGCTGGACATGACAATTGAAGAAGCCGCAGATTTTTTTGCAGGCATTCCTCATATTTCAAGAAAACTGGAAACTTTAAAAAGTGTGGGCCTGGGCTATATTCAACTTGGACAAAGTGCTTTAACATTGAGTGGAGGAGAAGCTCAGCGTGTAAAGCTTGCAACCGAACTTGCAAGGCCGTCAACAGGCAACACCCTTTATATTCTTGATGAACCTACAACCGGACTTCATTTTGCCGATGTAAAGGTTCTGATGGACGTAATCCAGAGACTTGTTGATAAGGGAAACTCCGTTGTAATGATTGAACACAACCTTGATGTTATCTGCCAGGCTGACCATATCATTGACCTTGGTCCTGAGGGCGGTAACAAGGGCGGTACAATCGTCGACACAGGCACCCCGGAAGAACTTGCAGGGCGTTACAAAAAGACTGGAAGTTATACCGGACAGTTCATCCAAGAGCAGCTTAACAATTACAGAAAATTGCATCAGAATGGGTAATAGATTTTAAGAATTGAAAAAAAGTTTATTTCTTGCTGTTTTTTTAATTTTCTCTCTGGCTTTTACTTTTGCCGCAGATGACAACAAGTCCATCATCAATATCGAAGGCGCCCGTAAAAGTGAATATAAAAAGGACCCCGTTTCAGGGGAAGACTGTATCGTTCTGACCGGCGAAGTAAAAATCTCCGTTACAAAGGGCTCTGATAAAACAACTATATCCGCGGACAACGTAAATTATAACCGCCAGACAGAAATGCTTTATGCTGAAGGCAATGTTGAACTTGAACAGGGCGGCTCATCCTCAGGCGGCGAAAAGATTTCTGCAAGAAGCCTTTTATTCAATACGGCAACCCTTGAAGGTATTTTTGATAACGGCCGTGCCGTGCAGACTTCTTCTGATGCCATAAACCTGCCTAGCGGTTCAACACTGATTGTAGCGTCCGACGTTTTTGGGCGTGACTCCTCGGGAACAATCGCCTTTAAAACCGGCGAACTTACATTCTGTGATGACGAAAATCCCCACTGGAAAATCAAGGCGTCCCGTATCTGGCTTTTGCCCGGCGGTGAATTTGCCTTCTTTAACGCACTTTTGTATGTGGGACGTATTCCGCTTTTGTACTTTCCGGCATTTTATTATCCGAAGGACGAACTGATATTCAACCCCACAATGGGTTATAAATTCCGCGAAGGTTACTTTATCAACACTACAACCTATCTGTACGGACGAAAGTCCCTGGATGCCGCATCCACCAGTGATTCAAGCTCGAGTGATGATGAAGACAAAATCGACTTTTTCAGCTTTATGAAGGCTTCATCCCTCAAGGAACAGGTCCGCGAAGGTATCGTCCTTCACAACCTGGACGAAGACTATAAGGGGGATACAACCAATTACTTTAAGGTAATGGCCGATTATTACTCGAATATGGGCGCCATGGTGGGAGCAGACACCGTATTAAAGCCCAAAAAATACATCAATGAACTTTCAGCCACAGTTGAACTGGGCTTTTCAAATACCGTATTTAAAAACGACGGAATCTATCTTCCGTACAATGCCAGCGGTAACAAGGTCAGTGATGAATCCAACCTTCTTGCCGTTAATATGCCGTTCCGCTATCAGGCAAACTTAAAATTTTCAATTTCAACACCGTTTTCCCTGACGCTTTCCATGCCGGTTTACTCGGATCCGTATTTTGATTACGACTTTAACAACCGCACGGAAACAATGGACTGGATTGACTTTTTGATGAGTGGAACTGCCACTGAAGAAGATGATGACATTACCACCGTTTCGTCATTTACATGGCAGGCAAACGGTTCATATACCTTTAAAATCCCGGCCTGGCTCAACCCGTATATCAGTTCGGCCGCAATTTCAAATTTTACTTCGTCCATTGTATTTTCTTCCAAAAGCAATACGGAACTTTCAAGCCGTGATGAATACTCGGAGGACTCTACCTGGTCAAATTATACTCCGGAACGGTACTTTTATTACCCGAGCCAGATTACTCCCTTTAAAATCACCACAAGACTTGCAGGTACACTGATTCAATATCCGTCAAATTCAAAAACTTCACAGAACCAGAATGTATCGTTAAAACTTGTTCCGCCTGAGGAACTTGATACTTCAGAAAAAAAAGACTCCGAAAAATCAGATAACCCTGACTCGATGCAGGATGGTGGAATTGCAGACGCTGATGAAGCAGAGGAAGAAGAGCCGAAAATTCTGTTTGACGAGTCAGTTCTTCCAAAAATTGCAACCGTAAGTCCGTCTGTAAAAACTCTGACCGGTATTTCCTACAAACTTTCCTACAGCCTTTCTCCTGAGTTCAGTTCTCAGTTTACATATTCTTCTTCCCACTTAAAGAAACCGGAAGATTTTGAATGGAAAACCCTGCAGTCAACATATATTCAGGCCAAGGCTCCAACAACACTGACCAGTGTGCTCGGCTACAAGGACAGTTTTTTGTCTTTGACAGACACCTTTAACTTTAATCCGGTTTACCAGAAACACCCTTATTTGAGCATGGATCAGGACAAGGGCGGTTATACCCAGAGTTCTGCGGACAGCATCAAAAAGACTGACTATAACGCGCGCAAACTCGACCTGACCGATACAAATGCGCTTTCATTCAAGCCGTTTTACTACACCGAACATTTTTCTGGAACATCTTTGACATGGAACACAACTGTCAAAATGATCCAGACAAAATACATCAGCGACGATATCGAAAATCCTGAGTGGGAATACCTGACCACCGACATCTGGGATGACGACTGTGTTACAACCCACAACCTTAATCTTGTTCTTGCCGCAAACGAAGGTGACTACAGCCAGAAGCTTTCCCTTACAACAACTCTTCCGCCGCAGGTTGACTCCTATAACGGCACATTGTCCCTGGGCTTTCCGTATTCAAGTTTTTCTGTGGGAACCGGAATCAAGCAGAAAAGCAGTACGGATTCAACATGGGTTAAGCAGGACCTGTCCCAGTCCTTCAGTTTAAAACTTTTTAACAGCAAATTGAATCTCACACAGTCTTACGTTTATGACCTTGAAGAATGGGAACATGATTCATTCCGTCTGTCTTTGAGCGGCTATGGAACTCAGCTTGCCTACACAATGTCCTATTCAACAACTTACGATTTTGACTCGTCAAAGGGCTGGACCAGCAGTTCTGAAAAAAAATTCCAGCCTTATTCACTGAGTCTCGCTTATGCAAGCGGAACAAAGAACTTTAAATACTGGAGCGACAGAATCAGTTTTTCTCCGTCATTGAATTCAAGCGTTGTTTATGACTTTGTACGCCCGACAAACAGTTATTTTACTTTTATTCCGGCAATTACCTTTAAGGTAAATGATTTTTTGAACATCACATTCAGTTCGGAAAGCCGTAACAGCTGTATTTACCGTTACTTCTGTCCTGAAAGCGATTATAATAATTATTATCAGGGGCAGGGCGAAAGAAACTTTTTGTCAGACCTTGTTAATTCTTTCCGATTTGATGATGAATCAAAACGAAAGTCCACAGGCTTTAAGCTCAAGAGTCTGAACGTGGCAGTAACACACGATCTGGACGACTGGGACTTGAATTGTGAATTCAAGGTTAAGCCCCGTCTGATTTCTGCAACTTCAACAAAGGGCGCTTACTACGACTTTAGTCCGTATTTTTCCATCAGCGTTTCGTGGAGACCGATGGCAAGTATGAAGACAGAAATCGTGGATGAGTATGGAGAGTGGCAGTTAAATCCATAAAAAAGGAGCAGTTATTCAGCCGCTCTCAGGTTTCAGTCTTAACGGCGCTGAACTGGGGAACGGCAGCTTGATACATAATGAGTGAATATACAATAGTTTTGCCGGAGACGGCACTTGTGACCCGCATCTGCGGCACAAACGACAGCAACTTAAAACTCATCGAAGAAAACTTAGGCGTTACGGTTTTCTGTACCGGGAACGAGATTTCCATCGAAACAGAAGATCAGGAAATCCAGCAGAAGTTTAAATTCATCCTCGACAGAATCACTGACGAAATCTCAGAAAATCCTGCCTGGGACGAGGATATGGTTCAATCTATCCTCAACACTTCTTTTGCAACAGGAAACTCCGCACAGGGCTTTGATGCCAGCCGATTTGCAATTTCGATTCCCGGCGGAATTAAAAAAGTCTACCCGAAAACACTCAATCAGGCAAAACTTGTAGAAGCATTCAGGACAAACGACCTTGTTTTTGCAGAAGGTCCTGCCGGAAGCGGTAAAACCTTTCTTGCAGTTGCAGAAAGTGTAAGGCTTTTAATGAGTCACCGCGTAAATAAAATCATCCTGACCCGTCCCGTTGTAGAAGCAGGCGAAAACCTGGGATTTTTGCCCGGAGACCTGCAGGATAAAATCAGTCCGTATCTTAGGCCTCTTTATGACGCTATGAACGTCTGTGCAGGAAGTTCCATAGTGCGTAAAATGCAGGATAATGATATAATAGAAATTGCTCCTCTTGCTTATATGAGGGGACGCACTCTTGATAATGCAGCTGTTATCCTTGATGAAGCCCAGAACACCACCAGGGAGCAGATGAAAATGTTTTTAACCCGCATGGGCGAAAACACAAAAATGTTCATTACCGGAGACGAGTCCCAGACAGACTTAAGGAGGGGAATCCCGTCCGGACTTGCACATGCTTTACAGCTTTTGCAGGGAATTCCGGAAATAAGTATCGTTCATCTCGACGGCTCTGACGTCGTAAGATCGGCACTTGTTAAAAAAATTGTACAGGCGTATGAAAATGGCAAAGAATAATACAACCGAAGAAAAATCTTTTTTTGCAGAAATGTTTGATTCTGCCCTGAATTATGTAAAACTTTACTGGCCCAAATTAATTGTTTTTACAGTAACTTTTATTTTGTCCGCACTCGTTATTTATCTTGATGCAAATACTTCCCAGACAATCGGTTCTTTTACGATTGATGAATACGAAGTAGGTCAGATTGCAGACCGCACAATTATCGCAAGCAAATCGCTTCCTGCAGACGAGCAGTTTCCGATTGCTGTTGAAGAAGGCGAAAAGGTAACCCGCAAAGGTTTTGCAATTTCTGAAGAAGACTACCTCAAACTGAGCAAAATGGCTGCAAGCCCTTCGATTTTTGACTACCGCGCTTTTGCAAACAGCCTTTTGTTCCTGATGCTGCTTTCGGCACTTTGTTTTGTGCTTTTTAATCCGGTTCTCCTCGGCCGCCGTGTTGAATTTAAAGAGGTGTGCCTGTATTCGATTTTATTCCTGATTGTTTTTGCTGTAAGCGCATTCGGCGAAAAGGCACCGTATTTCCAGGGCGTTTACAAGCTTCCGGTAATTATCCCGGCAACTTTGTGTGTTGCGCTTGTCAGCGTGCTTTTCGGTCAGCTTTCAGCATTTTTCTTTTCAATCGTAATTTCATTCGGTGTTTTGTGCGCCGCCGGTTTTGAACTCGTACCGTTCCTCTTTACACTTGCTTCATCGGTAACATTCTCACGCATTGTAAAAAACATCGAGCGCCGTATCGACATGATTTTTTCTTCAATCGGGGCCGCTATGCTCAATGTGGTTTACATTGTTCTTCTGAAGGTTGTATTCAACGACAATTTTTCAGATTCACTTTTTGTACTTACAGGAATCTGGTTCAACGGCTTTATCTCAGGAATCCTTGCACTCGGTATTCTTACACCTCTAGAAATCGTGCTCAATACTGCATCTGTATTCCGGCTGATGGATCTGAGCGATCAGAATGCTCCGGTTTTAAGAAAACTCCTGCTTACAGCAAGCGGAACTTACCAGCACAGCCTCATGGTCGGCCAGCTTGCAGAAAGTGCCTGTAAAGAAATCGGTGCAAATTCACTTCTGGCACGTGTCGCAGCTTATTACCACGACATCGGCAAAATGGACCACCCTGAATATTTTACGGAAAACAACATCGACACAGAAAACAAACACACAGACCTTAATCCGTCACTTTCTGTTTCGATTGTAAAAAGTCATATTAGGCTCGGTGTTGAAAAAGCACACCAGATGCATCTGCCGGACGCAATTACAACAATTATTGCCGAACATCACGGTAACAGCGTAATGGCATATTTTTACAACAAGGCAAAAGAAACAAATCCTGACGTAAGCGAAGATGAATTCCGCTACGACGGAAACTGCCCGACAACAAAGGAAAGTGCGGTTGTTATGCTTGCAGACATTGTAGAAGCTGCCTGCAAATCTCTTGATAAACCGACAGCCCAGCGCCTCGAAAAATTTATCCAGACGCTTATCAATTCAAAAATCGAAACCCACCAGCTCGACGATTGTGCCCTCACATTCGGGGAACTGACAAAGATTAAGGATTCATTCGTTCAGATTCTTGCTGCCTACTATCACGGCAGGATCAAATATCAGAACCAGAAAGACCCTGACGAAAAGGAACCGGCAAATTCTGAAGGCAATGCACAGGAGAACAGCAGTGAGCAATAGAGTTCTCGTTTCCATGCAGGAAGGTATGGCTGAACCTGAATGGTTCAATAAAATCCTCGCTTACGAACAGACTGTTTTAGAAAAACTCGGTTACGACAATGAAGAAATTTCAATTCTTTTCTGCGGCGATGAATTTATTCACCAGTTGAACAAAGAGTACAGAGACATTGACAGTCCGACCGATGTCCTTTCTTTTGAGAATGGAATGGAGTATACTGATGATGAAGGTACATGGTACAGCGCCGGCGACATTATCATCAGCCTGGACACACTTCCAAA
>JAEENG010000161.1 GCA_016283615.1 Treponema sp. | reverse complement strand
AACCGCCTTCGTCCTTCCGGAGCATGCTTACAAGGTCGGTCCGCGGATTCATGCCGACAAAAATAAATACGGCGTCGGCAGTCTGTTCAACCTTTTCGCCGCTGACTGTATCTTTGAGCACTACGGATTCAACTTTCTGACCGCCCTTAATCTCAGCGATTTCTGTGTTAAAAATTACCGTAATGTTTTTATTCTTTTTGATTTTCTGTTGAATTGCTTTCTGCGCCCTGAACTGGTCGCGCCTGTGAACCAGAATTACCTGGTCAGTGAGCGAAGAAAGATAAAAAGCTTCTTCAAGGGCACTGTCACCGCCGCCAACTACAAAAATCTTTCCGCCGCGGAAAAATGGTCCGTCACAGGTTGCGCAGTAAGAAACGCCGCGTCCGTTAAATTCCTTTTCGCCCTTTGCTCCGAGTTTTCGGTGTTCGGCGCCGGTTGCAATTAAAACTGTATAGCAGCTGATTGAACCTTTATCTGTTTTGATAATGAACTGATTTTTGATTTTGTCGATTGATTTTACGCGTGCAAGTGCAATTTCGGCGCCAAAACTCTGGGCCTGCGCCTGCATGTTGTCAATAAATGTGCGTCCCTTTACAGCCGGAAAAAATCCGGGAAAGTTTTCCAAAGTGAATATATTTAATGCCTGACCACCGGCGTCAGACGAATCAATAAGCAGTGTATCAAGACCGCTGCGTGCTCCATACTGAGCGGCTGTCAAACCGGCAGCTCCCGCACCGACAACAACAAAATCATAAAAATCTTTTTGCATAAAAATATTATATCAAATAAAGCCGCTCTGTGGAATGCAAAAAAACCGCCCGCTGCAAAAGCACGGACGGTCGATATATGTTATCGGGCACCGGCTTGGCCAAGACATGCCCGTAAAAACAAAAGACGAAGCAGAAGCTCCGTCTTTTGTACAAGGCGTCTAGCAGAATCGAACTGCTCAATCACGGTTTTGCAGACCGTTCCCTTACCACTTGGGTAAGACGCCAATGTTCTGTTACTATAAACGATTTTTCGCGTTATGTCTAGTCTAAGACTTACGGTTTTAACCTTTTACATACACTAAGAATTGTTTCTACAACCTGAGTGCGCTCATTTTCGTCTGCAAAAACAAGCTGGGTTTTGCGTCCGTCCCTGAGCAGAATTTCGAGGGAAGCAAAGTCCACCATCGTTGTGTCCTCGTCCTTTTCGTAAGCCAGAGTCGGGAGAGACTCGATGTCGTCGTACTTAATCGCCTGACTCTGCGAAATTATCATATTTGAATAAACACCGTTCAATTTTGAATTTGCAGTTTCGTTTACTGCCATATTTGCAGCAATTAATGCAACTCCCAGAAACACTGCCGCAAGATAAACCGGAAAACTTCTCACCGGAACAACTGCAATCAAAAGGGCTCCAAATAAAAGTACGCCGATTGCTTTGAGTGCACTTTTGTCGGAAAGTTTTAAAAGAAGGTCACCTGTCTCATTCTTTAATTTTTTTATTTTTAATGGAATCGATGCAACCATAAAAACATAAACGGCCGCACAGGCAGCTGTCATTATCAAAGTAATTTTTGTTGAATCCATATTATCTCCTTATAAACTCCGCGTTAGCGCCCTGAAGGACGCGCCCGGCTAATTCTTTGCGGAAAGCCAGAGTTTTAAAATCTTTTTTGCACTTTCAAAGGCAAGTGGTGTTTTTTCTATATCATCTTCCGAGTCGATTTTTACAAAATCAACCGCCTGTACTTCTGACTTCTGGATTTTTAATTCAACATCTGCCGGAAGAACTGCTTCAAAGAATAAATCGCAGGTTTTGTAGGTAATTGCCTTAAATTCATAAGTATTGGGTTCGCTGCCGATGTAGCAGAGAGAGGCAGGTTTTACACCTATTTCTTCAAAACACTCGCGGAAGGCCGCTTCTTCTGCAGTTTCGTCCGGATCAACAAAGCCCCCCGGAAAAGCCAGAAAGCCACGGCGCGGTTCTCTGGCGCGCTTTTCGAGCAGGATTTTGCCTTCTTTATTTTTGATAATCAGACCGACAGCACATGCGACGTTATTATAAAGTTCAAAACCGCAGTCTGCGCAGAGCCATTTGCGTCCCTTTGGTGAACTTACATTGCGTCCGCCGCATTCAGGACAAAATTTAAAATCATTCATCACTGGGATTTTACATCAAAAAGAACTAATAATAAAGGATTTTCCAGTCGCAAACGGTCTTAAAGCCCGTGTCCTGATAAAGTTTTAAGGCGACCGCGTTGTCTTTTTTAACGTAAAGGACGAGGGTTTTATTTTCTTTTTCAAATTTAGTCGTCATATAATTAACCATGGCTTTTGCAATTCCGTGGTTGCGGTATTTGGGAACAGTATAAACGCCGCCGAGCATGTAATAGTTTTTTGCCATCGCACTGATGCTCGCCTTTGTTAAAATCGTATTTTTAATTTTTCCAAGGTAGACCGCGCCGGATTCAACAAAAAGTTCAAATTTTTCGCGCGCATAAGGCTCGTCAAATTCCTGCCCCGGAATCAGCACTTCTTCTTTTTCGTATTCTGCATGAACTTTAAAAGCCTTGTCCGCTTCGTCCATTGTGCAGACAGAAAAGGAAAGCTGATGGTTCATGCCGTCAAGATTTTTTCTTGAATCAAAACGGCGGTTTTCCTGCAGATAATATTCAATCTGAACATCCGGTTCTTTATTAAATGTCTTGAATATAACTTTTCGGATAAAATCCGTACCCGACTGTTCACCGATTACTGCAAAAAGATATTTGATTGTATGTTCCAGAAAGAATTTTGAAAAAGCCTGCTCAAGTTCAATATGGTTTCTGCCGTTTACGTCCGGGAGACAGTGCAGAATCGAACGGCCCATCCACCAGCTGAAAACTCCGTGAATTTCACCAAAGTTTCCGCGCACAACATAAATGGATTTACCGCCGTGCAGAATGTCTGAAAGTAAACTTACACAGAATTTTTCGTAACCAAGCAGGTATTCAATAATTGAATCGCGTTCTTCTTCTTTTATCAGGGTTATTGTCATTTTTAAAGTGCTGCCATTGGAGCAGGTTTACCAAGCAAATTTCCCTGAATTATATCACAACCGTTTCTTACAAGGTAAGCCATCTGGTTGTCATTTTCGATACCTTCTGCAACAACTTCAAGGTCGAGTGTATGTGCCATGTCGATAATTGACTTGATGATATTCTTTTCGTCCGGAATCCGGCCAATCATGTCCACGAAAGATTTGTCGATTTTTACGACATCGAGAGGCAGGCTTCGGAGGTAACTGAGTGAAGAATAACCTGTACCAAAGTCATCAAGGGCAATTGTGATTCCCATATCTTTTAATTCTTTGATAATGTGGGTCGCAATTTCAGGAGATGTAATACAAACAGATTCTGTAATTTCAAATTCAAGATTTTTTGTATCAATTCCTGTATCAAAGATAATCTGACGCACACTGTTAAGGAATTCAGGATCACGCAGCTGGATTACAGAAATGTTGATGGCAAGCATTGGTGCTTCCGGATAATCGTTAAGAATTAACTGATAAGCACTGCAGGCTTCCCGCATAATCCAGGTTCCGAGGGCTACGATGTAGCCGTTTTCTTCTGCAATCGGAATAAAGTCCTGCGGCGAAATTGAACCCATTGTCGGGCTTGCCCAGCGTGCAAGAACTTCAAAACCGCGGAGTTTTTCTCCCGGCACGCGGTACTGCGGCTGAAAGTCGATATAGATTTCACCTTTTTCAATTGCTTTTGCAAGTTTGCGTTCAATATCGATGTGATGCTCAAGGTTGAGCTGCATCTTTTCGTCAAAGAATTCAATCTGGTTTTTACCGTGAGCCTTTGCGCGGAACAGGGCGATATCAACCTGCTGCATAAGTTCAACCGGGTTGATACTGTCCTTCGGGAACCGTGCAATACCAAAACTTGCGGTAAGGCGGTATTCGCGGTCCTTGTAGTTGAACGGCTGATTTACTACCTGATTGATTCGTTCGGCATAAAGCTCAAGTTCCCTGTCGCTGAGCGACTCAGGAATAATTACCAGGAATTCATCACCGCCGATTCGACCGATGGAAGCCGGCGCCTGGATGATTTTTCCAAGATTGTGGACGATTTCTGTAATCATAACGTCGCCGATTGAGTGACCGAGCGACTCGTTAATCACCTTAAAGTTATCAAAGTCAAACATCAGAAGCGAAAATGCCGGAACACGCGACGGCCCCTGCATATAGTCGCTGATTGTCGAAACTCTTTCCTTGCGGTTTGGAAGACCTGTCAAATCGTCAATAAAGGCATAGCGGTGGAGAGTGTCGATTGTATGCTGGATTCGTTTGTGCTGGTTATAAACAACCGTACAGACAATAATCGAAACAATGGAAATTGCAATTCCCGGAGCCGCAGAAAATTCCTTACGGAGAAGAAGTCCCTGGATTACAAACAGAAAATTGAATGTGTTTACTCCCATCTGTGTCCAGTATCCTGCTTTTTGTCCTGCAAGCACCAGTTGAACGGAAATCAAAAGCTGGACAAGGCCGATTGCACAGCCGATGATAACCACCGATTCAATCTTTACAAACAAAAACTGAATCTCAGGCGGAAAAGATGCTTTAGGCGCAATCTGAGGCACCAGGGTCTGAAGAAAAACAAGACCGATGTAGAGAACAGTGAGTAGAACTAAAAAGAATCGCTCGCGACCTTTTTGATCGATTAAATCTTCCATAATTATATATTTTAACACCGAATCTCAAATATCTCAATTTTTTTAAAACAAACATAAACGATATATTATTGAATTTACCAGTCCCCTTCCGTTTTAACAGAGTGAATTCTTATTTACAACCGGCAAACTCTTTTGTATACTTATCAAATAGGTAAGTAGGAAATATGATAGTATCAACACGCGGAAGATATGCACTTAGAGTTATGATTGACCTTGCTGAGCACCATAGTGACGACCGTATTCCACTCAAGGATATTTCGTCACGACAGGGCATTTCTCAAAAATACATGGAAGCAATTATGACTTTGCTTTCAAAAAACGGTTTTGTTGACGCTATTCACGGAAAGGGCGGCGGATTTAAATTGAACCGCTCTCCGGAACAATACAAAGTAGGCGAAATTTTACGACTTACTGAAGGTACACTCGCACCTGTTGCCTGCCTTCAGGAAAATGCCGAAGACTGTGACCGCGCTTCTGAATGCCGCACTCTTCCCATGTGGGCAAAATTAAATTCACTGGTCAATGATTATCTGGACAGCGTAACTATTGCCGATCTGATGAAAAAGGAAAACTAATGACATTTACAGATCTTCCGCTCCCGGAACCGGGAAGCACTGTCGTTGTCGGAATGAGCGGCGGTGTGGATTCAACTTTAACTGCACTTTTACTCAAAAAACGCGGCTGCAAGGTAATCGGCGCCACAATGGCCCTCTGGGACGGCTCAATTCCTGAGCTGAATACCGGTACTCATTCAAGAGAAGCCTGCTTTGGACCTGGCGAAGAAGAAAACATCGAAGAATGCCAGAAATTCTGTAAAGCCAACGATATTGAATACCACGTAATCGACGTAAAGGACGTTTATAAAAGAGAAGTTCTCGATTATTTTAAAAGCGAATACCGCAACGGCCGCACTCCAAACCCGTGTATCCGCTGCAACCGCTTTATCAAATTCGGAGCCCTCCTCGAAGGAATCAAAAAGATCGACATTGAATACGATTATTTCTGCACAGGTCATTATGCAAAGGTCGTTCAGTGCGATTCAGGAATTTTTGGTTCAACCGAAAAACCTTACATGGTCGCTGGCGCAACAGACATAACAAAGGACCAGACATACTTTTTGTACCGCCTTCCGTCAGAAATTTTAAAGAAGGTACGCTTTCCTCTTGCCAAAATGAACAAGAGCGAAGTTTTTGAACTTGCGCGCCAGGCCCATCTCGAAGCAGCCGACCGCCAGGAAAGCCAGGACTTTGTAAGCCCTGAGTATTTTGACGTTCTTTTTGCAGACAAACCGGGGCAGCCGGGAGACATTATCGACCTGGACGGCCACGTTCTTGGCCGTCACCGCGGAATCGAACACTACACTATCGGACAGCGCAAAGGCCTCGGAGTTGCAGTAAACTATCCTGTTTATGTTCAGGCGATTGATGCCAAAAAAAATCTCGTAGTCCTTGCCCCGAACGACG
>JAEENG010000160.1 GCA_016283615.1 Treponema sp. | reverse complement strand
TACTGTGTAGGTTGAATTTACAGGTTCCCACTGTGCATAAAGTGTTAAGTCAGTAGAAGAAGTTATGTCGGCTCCATCGTTGTATTCAACCGTGCCCTGCTGACTTTTTGCCCAGCCTTTAAAGTTATGATTTTCGCGGGAAAGACCAAGTTCATCAGCTGTTGAAAGTTTAGATGTCTGATTCTTTTTGATTAAAATGGTTTTTGTCGTTTAAGTTTTTCCTGTTGTTTCTGAGAAAGAGCCGACGTTTGCATCAAGGATGATTTTTACCTTGGGGTCCTGGCTTGTAGATGAATCGCTGCAGGAAACAAAGTTCAATAAGAGGGCGGTGCAGAGTGAAAGTACAAATGCCCGTGTTAATTGTGAAAACCAACTTTTTGAAATAGTCATAGGACACTCCGTTTTAGTTATAAAATAATATTATATTCATATTAACATAGCTTTAAGAATGCCGCTTGTTATATTTATTTGAGGCCTGAAAGAATAGTGATATATAACATAAAGTTATTATATGATGTGTCCGGAAAACAAAAAAAGACCTTGAGGCTGGCCTCAAGGTCCTTGCTTTTAAGCGGTTATGCTTTTATTTTGCGTTGGTTGAAGCGGAATCTGTTATAAGTGTCAGATCCTGTGCGTTCAAAAGGACAGGGCGGTTATTTGTTGAAGTAACCATTATTCCTTTTGAAGTGATTGTAATCGGTGTTGCAGGTTTTACAGAAACTGGTGATTTAAGGAGCGGTTCCAGGTTTGCGTTGAATTTTCCTACAACCCATTTGTCTCCTTCTTTGATTACACAGTAGTAGTCAGAACCGCCCTGTACCAGAACAGAGTTTTCTGCAACTGTTTCTGCGCTTTCCTTAATGATTTCCATATTTTCATTATCAAGGAGAACGAGCTTAACTGCACCGTTTCCAACATTTGTTCCTGCAATTGCAACGAAGGTTTCGCCTGCCTCGTAGATTGAACGGCTTCTGATAACTGTTACTGGTGACTCTTTAATAACCTTGCCGTTATCAGCATTCATCTTAACGAGAGAACTCAGCACGCCAAGTTCATCAACGGCTTTAAGACCATATACTGTTGCTGCGTTTTCGTTTGCAGTCTGTTCCTTAATAATTTTCTGCTGGTCTTCAGCGATTGTCTGTCGTTCATTCTGAGCTTCTGTACGCTTGGTGTCTGCTGTTGCCTGAGCGGAAGCGGCTTCGTTTCTGGCGTCTTCTGTGGCCTTAGCCTGTTCTTCTGCTGCCTTAGCCTGTGTATCAGCTTCTTCCTGTTTCTGTTCAGCGACAGCCTTCTTTTCTTCAGCTTCTTTCTGAGCCTGTTTGTCGTCAGGATTTTCTTCTGCCTTTTTCTGGGCTGTTTCAGCTTCTTTTTTGGCTGTATCAGCTTCTTTCTTTGCTTCTGCAGTCTTTTTCTGCTGTTCCTTTAACTTGTTAGATTCTTCAGTGGCTTTTTTCTGGGCTGTTTCGGCCTTTTTCTGAGCGTTGTCAGCTTCGCGTTCCTTGATGTCAACCATATCTTTACGTGTGCTTACGTTCTTGTCGTCGTCTTCCTGCATTGATTCAACAACTTTCTTGTCGCTGATTACAGATGTATCGACTGTGCTCAAACCGCCGTTAAGGTCGTTGAGAGGAATTATGAGCTGGGTTTTTCCCGGCCATTCTTTATAGCTTAAAGCGATACCTGCTTTATCTGAAGTAAGGTTATCCGTTACAACCTTTTTGTATTTTGACTGGTAATAGTCGAGCTTTCCGCGGTAAACGGCATTGTAAACGGTTACGAAAGTTGCGAGGGTTTTTGAATCTGTATCTGAGTACCCGTAAGCGGCAACGAGGTAAGCGGCGATAATGCGTCGTACGTTTTTAATGTGGTCTACTGTTGCGTTTGGACCAATGATAAAAATATCCGCATCAAGTTTTCCTTTTTCGTTTGGATCAACTGCGTGGATAATCTGATATTTAGCAGCAAAACCAGCAGTTGCCGGAGTTTCTACATTCTTTGCAATTGTCTGGCCGAGACCGGTACCAATTGCGGCAATTTCTTCTGCAGTGTTGATTACACTGTGGGGTCCTACGTAGTTTTCAAAAACTACAGCATCTTCAGAAACCGATTCGATTTCCTGTTTGTTTACTTCTACCGCAAATGCTGAAGAGGCAAATACAACCGCAGCAAGAAGGGCAGAAAGAACATTTTTTATTTTCATATATCCTCCGGATAAACTTTATGACAATATAATATTATAGCACAGGTTTTTAAAAAATTACAGTTCAAGTTTAATAATGTTTTTCAGGGTCTGTGCCGCGTAATCCCTGATTGCTTTATCATACTGCGGATAGAGAAAATGCGACAGAATATTCTTGCCCTGGCGGTAAAGGGCAGGACGACCCATAAATTGTACGATTGAATATGTGGCGTCGCAGATTAAAACCGCTTTTTTTGTGTCCTTTGTCGTGTTGTTTTGGCCGGCGATTGTTTCCAGTGCGGCAAGAATCCGGCCGTCTTTGTCGTAGGCAAGCTTTTGTGCGGTCAAAATCAAAGTGTTCTGCATCAGGGTGTCGGATTCAAGTAAAAGTAAATCGGCAAGGTCAGATGCAAAAATGTCGCTCTGGCTCTGTTCAACTGCCTTAAAAACTGTCTGGGTGTAAATTGGATTTGATGAATAAAAAGTAGATCTGTTGTGTGAAAAACTTGAATTATTACTGAGTTCAAGAATGTAGTTTTCTGTCTGTTCCTTGAGCTGGCTGAGCATAAGTTCTTCTTTTTCTCCATAGCCGCCTTTTGTAAAGGCAAGAAGAATTTCGTCCATGCGTTCCTGAGGTGTTGTGGTGTAGGTAACTCCGTCGATTCTCCGGTTCATTTTTGAGGCTTTGACGTAGGATTTTGATTCAGTTTTTGTCTTTGAAGCAGATTTTACGCTCTGGACGCTCTGGCTCATGACGAATGCATTTAAGACCCAGTTATTCATACAGATTAAAATCTGGTTTGTGTTGGTGTAGGTGATGTAGCTCCAGGTTTTTTCCGGAGGAAGATTTGCCTGCCAGTTGATTGTGCCGTCAGCAGTAAATTCTTCTGCATTTTTTTTGTCACAGATAAAAAAGCCGTTTTCGGTTGCCTTTGTTGACTGGACAGTATCAAGTTCAATTCTGCTGATTAAAAAATAATTTTCTTCTTTTCCGGAATCATTTCGGATTATCAGAACTCTCGTTCCGGTTGAATCATTTTTTATAAGGGCGGAAGTTTCTTTTCCTGCGATAATTGATTTGAACGGGGCAGACGAGCGGCTGTCTTTTACAACCCATTTTGAGACTGCAGTGCCGTTCTGGACTGTACATAAGCCGGCGCTTCCGTCGGTAAATGTCATTAAAATGCCCTGGCCGCATTGGGATGCCGTTACGATTGTGCCTGCAAAGGTGATGGTTTCCAGCTCTTTTCCAAAAGGACTGATTCTTAAACCTGTACTTTTTCCCTCATAGGGCTCGTTAAAAAATACAAGAAGGCTTCCGTCGGGAAAGGTCTGAAGAATTATGTTATCGCAGGCGGCAAGTTCAAGATTCCACTTGAGACGTCCGCCGTAGCCGTAGCAGGCAACATTGTTTCTGCCCTGGACAAAAACGCGTCCGTCCCATCCGGTTACGGGCTTTTGTGTGATTTTGAACTTTGTGTCGGTTTTCCAGACAACTGAGCCGCTCGGGTTCATTAAATTCAACTCGGAATTATTTGTAATGTAATACAAAAAGTCGCCCCATGCCTGGATTTTGCCGGTGGGCCGTGCCTTTGTGTCTCTTTGCCACATAACTTTTCCGCCTGATGTGCAGGTGCAGACGAGCCTTCCGTCAGAAACAACTGCAAAGCCGTAGGAAGTTTCTGCAACCGGAGCGATTGCCTGGCCGCCGATAACTGCCTGCCAGGAAGGCTTCTGGCTTGTTAAATCGCAGGTTCTGAGCGGATTCTGTGCGTGGAGAAAAAATAAAGGAAGAAATAGAACTGTAAAACAAAACTTTTTTATATTCATTACTTTTATTTTCGGTTTTAACTTTCAAAAAAAGCAAGACTTTCTATGTGGGAAGTCTGGGGGTAAAAGTCCAGCAGAAAGAGCTTTGTAAGGGTGTAGCCCGATTTGATTAACATGGCGGCGTCCCTGGCGTGGGTGGCCGGGTCGCAGGAAAGACTTTTTAAAATCGGAGTTTTATTGTCGCAGAGCCACTTGCACACTTCTTTTTCCATGCCGGAGCGGGGCGGATCGATTACAACTGCGTCAAAAGGACCGTCGTGTTTGAGAATCTGACTAGCATTCTGTTCAACGAATTTTGCGCCGCTGACACCGTATGTTTCGTGGGGCTTTCCCTGCAGGTTGAGTTCGGCATTTACCAGGGCGTCCCGGTTGTGTTCCACCATGACTGTTTTTTTGAATAAATCAGCAAGGAATACGGAAAGTGTACCGCAGCCGCTGTACATGTCCAGCACGCTGTTGCCGCCGATATTTGTCACAATCTGTTCAATTGTTTTTTCGAGGACTTCGATGTTTGACTGAAAGAATCCCTTTACGTCAAATTGAATTGTGTGCCTGTTGAGAAGATTTATTTTGCAGAGGTTCTGTCCTGAACTTGTGGTTCCTGCAAATCTCTGCTTAACCCTGTTTTTTACCTTTGATTTTTTTCCTGTGACCTTCTGCTGCCACAAATCATTTTTTGCTTCGTCGGCTATTGCAAGTTTTGGGAAAGGTCCGTTGGATTCAACAAGGCGCTCGTCGCCAAAAAAATGGACTCTTCCGCGCGGGCGTGTAAACTGAGATGTCTGTTCAAGGTACTGGTTGATTGCGTCGGTTGCGACAGGGCAGTTTTTTAATTCAACAGTTGAATTTGAATCGCGCCTGTTAAAGGAGCCGTCTGTAAGCTGCACTCGGCTTCTGTAGGCGCGCTCTTTTCCGGAAATGACAACTATCTCAGGACAGCTCACTCCGGCCCGCTCAAAGCAGTCCCTGAGCATCTGAGAGCGCAGCTGGCGTTGTCTTTCGATTTTGATGTGCTGCATGTTACAGCCGCCGCACTGGGTGTAAAGCGGGCAGAAAGGTTCAATGCGGTCCGGGGACGGCTCGAGGATTTTTACGATTTTTGCAAGGTTATAATCCCGCAGGTTTTTTGTAATTTTAATCAGAAGTTTTTCGCCCGGAATCGCGTATGGAAAAAAAACGTTTTTGCCGTTGATTTTTGCCATGCAGTCCCCGCCGAAGACCATTTTTCCGGCAGTGACTGTATAGAGTTCTTCGTCAGAAACGGTTGATTTTTTAATATCCTGTGAATTACTGTCCATCTTCGAGTTTTGTAAAAATAAAGTTGCAGAAAGTTTTGATACGGTTGATGAATGAAGTTTCTACGCGGTCTTCGATAAACCAGAGTTTAAGCGCGTCAACACCGCCGATCCCGTATAAAATCCAGTTGTCTCCGTCCCTGAAAACTGTGATGCACGAAACCATGTTGCCTTTTTTTACTGCTGTAAATTTGTGGTGGTAAACAAGGTTTTCCATGTTTTTAAGCGAGTAAAAGTAGAAGTCCGGATTTTCTTCGATTGTAATCAGCGACTTGAATTTACCGAAAAGTGACATTTCAAGAATACAGTCGATGATTGTTTCGTTTCCGTTAACCCTTGCATTTGTTATTTCGGCCGAAGAATACAGTTCGTACCATTTTTTTGTGCGTTCAGAGTAATATGGAATTCCAACATAGTCCTTGATGTTCAGGAGAATTGCATTGATTCGGTCGCGGATATTTTCGTTTCCTTCGTATGGAATTACCTGGATGATTTCGGCACAGTAATTTGGTCCGAGGTCTTTCATTGCCGAAAGTACGCGTTTTGTCTGAGCATTCTGATTGATACAGACATTTTTAACTGTATCAATATTTCTGATTAAAACTTCGCCTTTCTGAAGTTTTTCGCGTTCTGAAACTTTTAATTTTGAATTGAATACATCTGCAAAAATTGAAGAAGCTGCTGCGCAGATTAAACATACAGCAAGAATAAGTTTTTTATTCATTTTCATACCTCCGTAAATTATAGTGTTTAACTAAAAAACTCTCAACTACAGGCGCTTTATAAAATTGTACTGTATTAAAAAATCAAATTTGTGATAAAATGGTTACATTATGATAAATCCAGTTATTCAAGAATTGATAAGCAATAAAGATGCTTCTGTCATCCGAAAGATGTTTGAAGAAGGCATCGAGATGAAAAAAATCTACGGTGCTGATAAAGTTTATGATTTTAGCCTCGGAAACCCTGACCTTGATCCGCCGCAGAAAGTAGTGGACGCAGTAAAAGAAGTTGCCCTGGACACCACACACGGCCGCCACGGTTATATGCCTAACGCAGGTTATCCTGAAACACGTGCTGCAATGGCAAAAAAAGTTTCGCTTGAGCAGGGTGTTCAGCTTGAATTCAGTGATGTTGTAATTACAGCAGGTGCTGCAAGTGCATTGAACTGTGTTTTAAAAACAATTCTGAGCGCCGGGGACAATGTAATCGTTCCAAAACCATTCTTTGCAGAATACCGCAACTACGTAAAAAATTACGGAGGAATTCTTCAGGAAGTAAGCACAAAGGACGATTTTTCCCTTGATGTTGAATCCATCAAAAATGCCCTGAATGAAAAAACTGCCGCAGTGCTGATTAATTCACCTAATAATCCGACAGGAAAGGTTTATACAGAATCAGACATCATTGCCCTTGCAGAATGCTTAAAAGAGCATGCAAAAAAATCAGGCAGAACTCCATATTTAATTCTTGATGAGCCTTACCGCGCAATCATTTACGACGGAAAAACAGTTCCATCGGCATTCGATAAATACGATTCATCAATCGTAGTTTCTTCTTTTGCAAAAAATCTGAGCCTTCCTGGCGAACGCATCGGTTACATCGCCGTAAATCCAAAGGCAGAAGATGCAAAGAACCTGATTGGAGGTTCAATTTTCAGCCTGCGTGTTCTCGGTTACGTAAACGCTCCCGCATTCTTCCAGAAAGTAGTTCAGAAAAGCTGGGATGCGGAAGTTGATTTTTCTTCCTACGAAAAACGCCGCAACCTTCTGATGGGTGTTCTGGACAAAGCCGGAATTGAATATTACAGACCGGAAGGTGCATTCTATCTTTTTGTAAAGGTTCCGGCAAAATTTAACGGAGACGATATGGCATTTTCTGATCACCTCAAAAAATTCCACATTCTCTGCGCACCTGGAAAAGGTTTTGGCGGACCGGGATGGGTTCGGCTTGCATACTGTGTTGACGAAAAATCAATTGTAAACAGTCAGGAAGCCTTTATTGAGGCCGCAAAATAGGTTCAATTTACAATACGGAGGATAGTTATGAAAATTTTAATGGTAAGTGCAGAAGCAGTTCCTTTTGCAAAAACCGGCGGTCTTGCCGATGCAGTAAGTGCCCTGGCAGGCAGCCTGAGCAAGATGGGACATGATGTTCGTATCGTAATGCCCCGTTACTACAAAATTGACAGAAAAAAACTCACAAAGCTGGAAGGTCCTCTCGGTGTTCCTGTTGGAATGGGCCAGGAATGGACTGCTGTGTACACAACAACACTTCCGGGCTTTCCAAAGGTGAATGTTTACTTTTTGGACCACGAACAGTGTTTTGGGCGCGACGGTGTTTACGGCACCCGTGTTGAACCGGATTTTTATGACAATCCGTACCGGTTCTCACTTTTGTGTCACGGAGCCCTCCAGGTTTGTAACAAACTCGGCTGGTTTCCGGACATTGTACACGCACACGACTGGTCTGCAGGCCTTGCACCGGTTCTCGTAAAACATGTCTGCCGTTCACAGCCGGCTTTTTCAAAGACAGCATCCGTATTTACAATTCATAATATGGGTTACCAGGGAGTTTACGGAAAAGAAAAGTTCCCTGACCTCGGCATCGACTGGAACCTTTACTACGGAGCAGGTTTTGAGCACAACGGTGCAATCAACTTCCTCCAGGCAGGAATTTCAAGCGCCGACATGGTAACAACGGTTTCGCCGACTTACGCAAAAGAAATCCAGACTGCAGAAGGCGGATTCGGGCTCGACGGACTTTTACGGGTTCGAAGCGATGTTGTGCGCGGAATTGTTAACGGTGTAGACACTGATGTATGGAATCCTTCAAAAGACACTTTGATTCCTGCAAAATATTCAAGCAGGGACATGAAGGGCAAGGCTGAATGTAAAAAGGCCCTTCAGGAGCAGTTTGGTCTTGAAGTTAATCCGAATGTTCCGGTTATCGGTATGATCGGACGGCTTGTAAGCCAGAAAGGTATTGCCGAAGTAATTGCGCCGACTTACGGAAGCCTGTACAGCATCTGTACAACAATGGATGTTCAGGTTGTGCTTCTTGGAAGCGGTGATAAATGGGCAGAAGACGAAATCAATTCCCTCCAGTCCAAACTTCCAAACTTTAAGGCAATGATCGGCTACAGTGAAAAGGTCAGCCACTTAATCGAAAGCGGTTCTGACTTTTTCCTCATGCCGTCCCAGTACGAGCCCTGCGGCCTGAACCAGATGTACTCCGAGCTTTACGGAACCCTTCCAATTGTTCGCCGCACAGGCGGACTTGCAGACACTGTAATCAACTACAACCAGGAAACAGGCGAAGGAACAGGCTTTATGTTTGACAACCTTACGCCTGGAGCCGTTTACGATACAGTCGGCTGGGCAGTGTGGGCTTACTACAACAAAAAAGACCATATCAGGGCAATGCAGAAGCGTGCCATGGAACAGGATTTTACATGGAAGAACAGCTGCCGCCACTACGAACAAGTGTATAAGGAAGCCCTGAAGCGCGGCTGCGGAATCGATATGTAAGAGATTGCCGTGTTAAACACGGCAGTGCACAGGACGTGCACCCAAAACTGATTGTGACAGTAGCTTTGCTACTGTCGATGTTGAAAGCTCCAGGGATGGAGCTTTCAACATCAGAACTCAAACCACTGGCCGTCGGTTGTTAAGTACCAGTCGGCCAGAACGCCGTTCATATCAGGATTATACCAGCTGATAGACCCGTCTCGGTTC
>JAEENG010000021.1 GCA_016283615.1 Treponema sp. | reverse complement strand
TCCCGGTTTTTGTTGAATACACCGCGTACCAGAAGAAGTACTGCAATTCCAAGGGAAAGTGCTACAATCAGCTGGTGCTGGGCCGGAAGAATTCCAACCTTTGACAGGATAATAGCAGTCAGGCTTGTAAGAATTCCACAAAGTGAAGGGAAGAAGTCCTTTGACATTACTATCTGGTTTATCATTAAAACGATAAAGAGCGCGTTAAGTGCAAAGTCAACGACCGCAAAACTAAACGGAAGAAGGGTACCCAGGAGGGCTCCGATTAAAGTTCCTGTAAGCCAGTAGAGCCAGTCCATGGCTGCAATCAGACTGTAGTACTCCCCGGGATGCTCGCCTTCAGGGCACTCTTCGGTAGAAAGCAGTGCGTAAGTTTCGTCTGTCAGGGCAAAAATCAGGAAGAATTTCCATTTGCCTGCTTTTTCATATTTTTTAAGAAGGGAAAGTCCGTAAACGATGTGACGGATTCCTACAAAAAACTGTGTAATCAAAAAGGCCGGAAGACTGGCACCAGCTGCCATAAGTCCGACAGCCATGTATTCACCTGTTCCGGAAAAAACAGTAAGGCTCATTACAAGGGCGAGCCACCACGGATAGCCCGCAGTTACAACCATGAGTCCGAATGGAATTCCAATTGAAATATAACCGAAAAGAATCGGTATCGTTAAATGAAAAGCTTTTTTTACATTCTGTCGTTGAAGCATGATTTGACCAATATAGCAGATTACGGATAAAAGATTAAGGGGGTTACACCATATTCAAAAAAAAGGTATAGTTGAACCTGAGAGAGAAACGGAGTTTAGGAAATCATGTTTACAATTATATTGGGACTTTTACTTATCGGATTCTGTGTGTGCGCCTGTCTTCCCCAGGTTCTGGGCTGGGGGCCTGAGATTATCGCTGCAATCAAAGGTGTTGCTCCCGTATTCTGCGCACTGGCCGGTCTGATTATGATTTTTATCGGAGTTGCAGACATTCAGGACAAAGCAGAAGCCCGCAAGGAAGAAAAAGAAGCCTAGGGCGCCGGGGCAGGAAAAGCTCTGAAAAACTGTCAGTTTTTTTGAAATTTATTGAATTTTGCAACCGCTGTTTATTGACCAAAATTAATAAAAAATTTATATTAATTATCCCCGTATATGCGCAGATAAATGCTTCAATATCTGCGGTTGTGTAGGACTGAAGATGCAAATCAGAATTACACAAAGACTTTTACAGTACAAGGTATATACAAATGAAAACTTTATTCGTTAAAGATTACGAACAGAAACGCGACTGGTACGTTATTGACGCTGCCGGTAAACCACTTGGACGCGTAGCAGCAAAAGCTGCATCAGTTCTTCGCGGAAAGAACAAGGCTACTTACACACCTAACCAGAACATGGGTGACTATGTAGTAATTATCAATGCAGACAAAGTAATTGTTACTGGAAACAAAACAGATGACATGCTTTATCGTCACCACACTGGTTTCATCGGCGGTCTCCGTGAATACTCATTCGCTAAATTGATCGAAAAGAAACCAACTGAACCACTTACACGTACAATTAACGGTATGCTTCCTAATGGACGTCTTGGACGCAAGCTCATGGACAATCTTAAAGTTTATGCCGGATCTGACTATCCTCAGAAAGCACAGAATCCAAAGCCACTTGAAGTTTAATTAGGAGTCTATGATGGTAAAGAATATTGCTATTGGTACAGGTAGAAGAAAGACAGCTACAGCACGCGTTTTCCTGCGTGATGGCAGCGGAAAAATCGTTGTAAACGGAAAAGATGTTGCTGAATATTTTGACTCAGAAGAACAGGTACGTATCGTACACCAGCCGCTTCTCGTTACAAGCAACGAAAATAAATATGACATTCTTATCAACGTAACTGGCGGTGGTCTTAAAGGTCAGGCAGAAGCTTGTCTTCACGGTCTTTCAAGAGCTCTTCTCCAGGTTGATCCTGATGCTCATACATCTCTTAAAGCAAACGGCTTCCTTACACGTGATAGCCGCATGGTTGAACGCAAGAAGTACGGTCAGCGTGGTGCACGCCGCCGCTTCCAGTTCTCAAAGCGTTAGTTTATACAAAGATTTTGCAGTTTATTTCTGCAAAATCCCGTATATTGCTTGAGGAATACGTTATTGCGTATCAGTGCATTAAAACAGGCCGTGTCAGATGTTGTAGAAATCACTTCTGAAGACGGGCCTGTTTTTTTTATCAGACTTGCATATTTGCAGAGTATAAATCCGGACAGTATTCAGGTGGGTGCCGTGTTTGAAGACGCCGAACTTGATGAATTTGTTGAAGCCGGACTTGCCTTTGCCGCAGAGCGGAAGGCAGAAGAATATCTTGCCCGTTGTGAACAGTGCAGAAGGGGCCTTGAGAGAAAACTTGCCCAGAAAAAGATGTCAGCCAATTCAATAAAAGCTGCACTGGATTATCTTGAAGGCAGGGAACTTTTAAGTGACAGAAGATTTGCATTTTCGTGGATTAGAAGCCATACTATAAATAAGCCCCAGGGACGGACCCGCCTTCTGTCGGAATTGTGTTCCAGGGGAATCAGCACTCAGGATGCAAAAACTGCCCTCGATGAGTTTTTTGCGGACGTTGATGAACTTGAATTATGTGAGCGGGCATATAAAAAAGCATTGAGAAACGGAAAAACCGGAGAAAAACTGTTAAAAAGCATGATTGATTCGGGATTTTCGTATAAAATGATTAAAGAAATAGAAACGGAATAAATTGTGGAGAAAGTGATGCCGGATAAAACTAATAAACCTGTTGTCTTTTCAGCTCTTGAAGTAGCAAACATTTGTGGTGTAGTAAATCAGACTGCAATTAACTGGATTAAAGGCGGACATCTTAAGGCCTTTACAACTCCGGGCGGTCAGTATCGTGTTTATCCGGATGACCTTGCTGAATTTATGAAGGAACGCGATATGCGCATTCCGGAAGAACTTGCAAAACACTGCACAGGTGTAACAGTAGCAAAAAAATCAATTCTCGTAGTTGATGATGACCGCGGACTTAACACTGTAATCACTAAATTCCTTGAAAAAAAATACAGCAGTGAAAGTTTTGAATTCTTTCAGGCATTTGACGGTTTTGAAGCCGGCGTCCTGATGACAGAAAAACACCCGGGCTGTATCGTTCTTGACCTGGATCTTCCTGGTGTTGACGGATTTAGTCTCTGCAAAAAAATCAAAACAAGTTCAAACTTTGGTAAACCTGCAGTAATCGTAATCACAGCCCTCGAAGACTCTGATACAGAAGAGCGCGTTAAAGAACTCGGCGTAAAGCACTTCTTTAAAAAGCCTTTGAATCTTGTAGAAGTTGCACAGGCAGTAAGCAGCGCAATTTAATTGCGCCGCCAGAATTAACGTATTAATTCAATCCGCCGGTATAAAGATAATTCATTACATTACCCTCAGCAAAACTTGCCTGAGGGTTTTTTATTATGCTCAAACCCTGCATAAGCAGTTCCCTGAGGCTGTCAGGTCTGTCGTAAGCATAATCCTTAAAGATAAGATTGTCTGCCGGCATTGAACTTCTGATTGTTGCCATTGCCTGTTCAAAAGTCATTACATCGTCAACAAGCCCGTTTTTCTGAGCCTGATATGCTGAATAAATGCGTCCGTCGGCAAGCTTTTTTACCTGCTCGCTGTCCATTTTGCGCGATGCAGAAACGATGACTGTAAACTGGACGTAACACTCGTCGGCGAGAGACTGCATAATATGGAGCTGTTCTTCCGTGGCGCTTTCGTTGAAATTCAACATGTTTGTGTTTTT
>JAEENG010000159.1 GCA_016283615.1 Treponema sp. | reverse complement strand
TGTGTAGCCGAAGTTTTCGAGTACGCCCTGATGGGTTGTAACAAGAACAAAGGCCTTTTTTTCGATAAGTTCGTTCAGGACGGCCATTGAAATCGCGCTTCCTTCCTGCGGGTCGGTTCCGCTTCCAAGTTCGTCCAGCAGGACAAGGCTTTTTGAATCAGCGTGTCTGCAGGCGGCGGCAATGTTTTTTATGTGTGCAGAAAAGGTTGAAAGCGACTGGTCGATTGACTGCTCGTCGCCGATATCTGCAAAAATCGAATTGAATACAGGAAGCCGGCTTCCTTCACCGCACGGAACCGCAAAGCCGCTCTGGTTCAACATTGCGAGCAGGGCAAATGTTTTTATTGCAACGGTTTTACCGCCTGTGTTTGCGCCCGTGATGATTAAAACACGCTTTCCCTTAAAAAACTCCATTGTGACTGGAACGGCTTCTGTGCCGAGGAGGGGATGACGCGCATTGATAAGGGCGGGGGCTTCGTCTTCGGTGCAGGAATCGATATAAATGCAGTCGTACTGGCGGGCCCATTTTGCAGTTGCGCATGTCTGGTCCAGCTGCTCCATTGTTAAAAGTGCTTCCTTTAATTCAACGGCAAAGGGTGCAATTTTTGCCGTCAAATCAGTAAAAATTTTCCGCATTTCGCTCTGCAGATGAAACTCTTCCTGAATCAGTTCATTGTTTTTTCTGACCGCTTCTTCAGGTTCAATATACAGTGTCTGGCCCGAAGCACTGACTTCGTGCACGATGCCGCTGATTCTGGTGCGCTGGTTTGCCTTGACTGCGATGAGCTGTCTGTCTCCCTTCAGAACCGGAACGTTTGAAGCAAGCGCAGGGGCGAGGGTAGTGTCAGATGTAAATTTTTTAAGTGAAGCGGCAATTTCTGCGCGGATAGAAGCGATTTTTGCGCGTATCTCACGGATTACCGGAAGGTCTTTTAGTGAACCGTCTTTATTGATTACGCGTGATAATTCATTTAATGCCTGGTTTAATGCCTGAACAGGAAGTTTTTCTGAGAGGGCAAGAAGGTTTTTGACCGGCAGACTTTTTGACGCTGAATTGATTGAATTTGCGGCGCTGATTGAAGCGTTGCAGAAACCGTAAATTGCGAAAAGCTGTTCGAGTTCAAGGCTTGCGCCTTCGGCCTGGCAGAGTTTTAAAAATGTGTGTATCGGAAGCCAGTTTTGAATTGTCGCGTAGTTTCCGTCATTTAAAATTGTCGACCATTCGCGGCCGAGAGACTTTAAAAATTCAATCTGTTGAGAATCTGTGAGCGGTTTTTTGTGAATAAAAAGCTCGTAGGATTCTTCTGAGGCACAAAAAGAGGCAATCTGGTCACGGATTCTAAAGTAGGCAAGTTCTTCGAGAGTTTTATCGTGCATCAGTCGTCCCAGCGTCCTGTTTTAATTTCTTCTGTGATACGTTTCCAGCTGTCGTAGCGTTCTTCACTTATAACCCCCGAATACACTGCTTCGAGAATTTTACAGCCGCGTTCGTTTGTATGGGTGCAGCTCATGCCGAATGTGCACTGTCCTAAAAGCGGATGCATTTCGCGGAAGTAGAGTGCAAGGTCAGAAGCGTCGATTCCGTGGAGAACAAAACGGCGTACTCCTGGTGTGTCGATTATCGAGCAGGTTTCTTTTTCTGAAAGCTGAATGTGGAGAAGGGTTCCCTTTGTGGTTGTGTGACAGCCTTTTCCGTATTTTGCGCTCAGGTCTCCGGTCCTTAATCCGTAACTTGAATCGAGGGCATTGATTAAAGAAGATTTTCCGACACCGCTTTGTCCGACAAAGGCGCAAAGCTTTCCGTTGAGGTAAGTTTTTAATTCATCAATTCCAAGGCCTGTTTTTGAAGACACGCGGAACACTTTGTAGCCGAGCTCTTCCCAGACTGTAAGGCGTTCCATAAAGTCGGGATTTTCGCTTTCTTCAAGATCACATTTGTTTGCGATAATTACGCATTCAATATTCTGGTATTCGGCCTGGGCAAGCTCACGGTCGATAAAGCGCGGCCTGAAGTCCGGCTGATCTGGAGTTGTTACGAGAATTATATTGTCCAGGTTTGCGGCTAAGAGCTGGGGACAGCGTCCTTTTACGTTCCAGCGTACAAATGAGTTTTTGCGTTCGATAAGGTCTGTAATCTGAGCCTGATTTGAATTTGAATCAACGGGTTCGATATTTACAAAATCGCCGGGTGCGAGAGGATTATAAAATTTTGTGTCAGATTTTAATCTTTTGCTTTTGAGCGAACAGGAATAAACCTTTGTCTGATTGCCGTCGTTTACTTCTACATCAAAAACATTGTTTGTTCCGCTTAAAACTACACCTTTTAACTGGCTCATGGAATTCAATTTTATTTGAGTTCTGTTGAATTTTCAAGATAGCTGGCGCCTCTTCCTCGCACCTGCTCGGCGCAACCTGCGGGGTTCGACTCAGTTTAAATCAAAAAAAAATCTGAGACGAAAGTCTCAGATTTTTACATAGCTCCTACGGGAGTCGAACCCGTCTCTCCGCCTTGAGAGGGCGATGAACTAAACCGATATTCGAAGGAGCCGGATAAAAAAAAGGCTGACCCGAAAGTCAGCTTTTTAGTTCCCCAAGGAGGATTCGAACCCCCACAATCAGAACCAGAATCTGAGGTGCTACCATTACACAATCGGGGAATGCAATGTACGAATGATAATATAGAAAAACCAAAATTGTGTCAATAAAAAAACATTATAAAATCAACAAAAAAACGAATTTGTATTAATATTTTTTATGAAAGGCTGCCCGCATTGTGTCCGTCCCGAATTTATTCAAGTTTCAGGGCCTTTACGCCGATAACGTATCTGGATAATTGTTTGTCCGGGAGAAAGCTTACAGCAGTGATAAATAGAAATTCAAAATTTTTAGTTTTCATATTATTCTCACTTTGCAGCTTTTTTGCTTTTGGCCAGGCAGATTTAAATATAATCGGAAAGGCTGATTCTCCTGTGTACACCGTTTCGTGGAGCCCGGACGGTTCCCTCTTTGCAAGCAGCGGCGACAACTTTGTTCTTTTATGGTACGCAGATACAAACACCACAAAAACCTTTTATGTTGAACACGGTGTTCCTGTAGTTTCTTCACGATTCAGCAATGACAGCAAATGGTTTTTGTCTGTTGGAGCTGACAGTTCAATCATTGTAAGAAGTCTTGATAATCAGACTGCGCCGACAAAAATCAGCAGCAATACTGAACAGCAGATTAAAGACGCCGCCTTTTTGACTGACAACGGCTTTTCTGTTGCAGTTCCTGTTGACGGACGCAGCTTAACCTGCTTTTTCCGCCTGATGGCAAGCCAGGAATTTGTTCAGCGCAAAATCACAGAAGTTTTTTCTACGATTTATTCAATTGATGTAAACAAAAACGGAACCCGCATCCTCCTCGGAACCGAAGACGGCAAGGCAATTGTTCTTGACGCATCTACCGGCGAGCTGATTCAGGAATTGCCGCGTTTTGCAGATTCAAAAATCAAACCGAAATTCAGCCCGGACGGCCGCAAGTTCATTGCCGCAACCGATGCCGCAAACCTTGTAATTTCTTACACAAACACAATCGGAAGCAAAATCATCCGCGACGGCGACATGTTTGCAAACGCAGTTGCCTGGAGCCCGGACTCATCAAGGATTGCGGCCGCAACAAAGGCAGGGTCTGTAAAAATCTATGACGCAGAAACCGGTAAAAACGATGACGCATTTTTCCTCGTAGACGGTAATGACGAAGTAGTAAGCCTCACATATAGCCCGGACGGAGAATTCCTCCTTGCCGGAACCAGAAAAGGTTATATCTACCGCTGGTCTTTGACCGGAAAGGTATTTGACCCGAAAGCACACCAGTACGTAGACAAAAACTCTCCTCAGGCACAGGCTGCCATGCAGAATCCCGGAGAAGTTCCTGACGTGAGCGAATCGATTTCTGCAATCAAGGGCGCAGTTCAGGCGGCGGGAGGCTCTCAGACTCCTGCCTCAGACAGCGGAAGTGGAACTGGCGGAGGTGCCGGTAGCGGCGGAGCAGGACAAAGTTCGAAAAACGGACGCGACAAGGCAACAAAACTCGATGACAGCCGCTACGACTCACTTTACAAATACGGTCACTCAATTATCGTTGATTTTGGTGTAAGTACACCGCCGTCTCCTTATGACCTTGAACTTTCTCTTGCCGCAGGCTACCTGAATTACAACGTTATAAGGCCGTTCTACTTTGGTGCATTTTTAAAACCTTCAATTGCTTTTCCGATTGGAGGCTTTCCGTACGAATATACATTGAATGGTTCAACTATGACCTCGCCAAAACTTGTAGCATTAAAAATATACGCTCCCCTTGGTTTTGTAATTTATCCTTTCTACGATGATGTAGAAGTCTTTGGTGACCTTTCTGCCGGAATGTCGGTAAGTAAACTCTGGAATGTTCACCTTGGCACAACTTCAGTTGCGAGCAAGGCATATTACTCATTCTATGGCGCAGTCCGCGTAGGCGCCGGCTGGCGGTTTATGCGCTTCAGCGTAGCCGGTGAATACGACACAGTCTTTGGCTTTACATTCTGCGGCAGCGCAGGCTTTAACATCAAAATCCACGATTAAACCCGGCCTTTAACTGTTCCTTGCCAAAACGCGCTTAAATTCGTACAATCTTGCAGTTATGCAAAAAATCAAGGCCTTTATTTTTGATATGGATGGAATTCTTCTGGACACCGAAAGTGTATGCCGCCTTTGCTGGCAGAGGGCTGCGGACCAGCTTGGCCTTACCGGCGGGGACGAGATTTACCGCAAATGTGTCGGCTGCAATAACCACGACATGAACATTATGTTAAACGATTATTTTTCTGCCCAGCGCACTGATTTTAACGCTGATGAATTCAATAAACTTGCGCACGATTTTTTTTATGTTATTGAAAAAGAAGACGGCTTAAAAAAGATGAAGGGCGTTGATTTTTGTCTTGATTACCTTAAAAAACAGGGCTTTGTTCTCGCAGTTGCGTCTTCTACAAGAAAGGTAAATGTTCTGCGCCAGATTGCAGATGCAGGGATTTCTGATTATTTTAAAACCTTTACCTGCGGCGATGATGTAGTTCATTCAAAACCGGACCCGGAAATCTATCTCAAGGCTTGCGCCTCTGTCGGCTTAAAACCTGAAGAATGTGCGGCTGTAGAAGACTCTCCGAACGGAGTAAAATCTGCTGTTGCGGCAGGACTTAAATGTATTATGGTGCCGGACCAGATTCAACCGGATGAATATATAAAATCCATTGCATATAAAATTCTGCCCTCGCTTGAGGACATTAACTCAATTGTTTATAATGGTGAACTGAATTAAAGAGGAATTATTATGGCTATCGACCTGAAAAAAATGCGAAATATCGGAATTATGGCTCACATTGATGCCGGAAAAACTACTACAACTGAACGCATTCTTTTTTACACAGGAAAAATCCACCGCATCGGCGAAATCGATGACGGTGCTGCAACCATGGACTTTATGAAGCAGGAACAGGAGCGCGGAATTACCATCGCTTCTGCCGCTATTACTACGGAGTGGAAAGGTACAACCATCAACATTATCGACACTCCGGGCCACGTTGACTTTACTGCCGAAGTTGAACGCTCCCTGCGCGTACTCGACGGTGCGGTTGCAGTTCTCTGCGCTGTTGACGGAGTTCAGCCCCAGACAGAAACTGTTTGGAGACAGGCCGATGAATTCAATGTTCCGCGCATTGTTTTTGTAAATAAAATGGACCGTATCGGAGCTGATTTCTTTTATTCAATCAACGACGTAAAGGAAAAATTCGGTGCCGAAACTGTTGCCTGCCAGATTCCAATCGGTCAGGGCGAAAAATTTGAAGGTCTTATCGATCTTCTTACAATGAAAGAAATCCGCTGGAACGAAGAAGACGAGGGCGAAACTTTTACCGAATCCGACATTGCTTCAGAGCGCGCAGAAGAAGCAGCAAAATGGCGCGACAAGCTCATTGATACTGTTGCTTCAAACGACGATGACCTTGGAATGATTTATCTTGAAGGCGGCGAAATTACAAACGACATGATTAAAGCCGCATTGAGAAAATGTACGATTAACCGCACTCTTGTTCCTTGTTTTCTGGGCTCGGCACGCCGTAACAAGGGCGTTCAGCCGCTCATCGACGCTGTAATTGATTATCTTCCGTGTCCGCTCGATGTTCCGCCAGCAAAGGGCCTTCACATCAAAAAAGACAAGGAGGAACAGGTTCAGATTCCATGCGATGCAGCAAAAATGCCTCTCGGCCTTGTATTTAAAATCCAGCAGGACCGCGAAATGGGAACTCTCTGCTTTGTACGCGTTTATTCCGGAAAGTTTACTGCCGGAAGCCAGTGTCTTAATGTTGGAAAGAAAAAGCGCGAACGAATCAACCGCATTCTCCGCGTAAATGCAAACCACATGGAACAGATGGACAGCGTAAGCGCCGGTGACATTGCAGTATTTGTCGGCCTAAAACTTGCCGCAACAGGCGACACTCTCGGAAGCGAAGGAATGCCTGTACTTCTCGAGTCACCAAAATTCCCGGAACCTGTAATCTCTGTTGCAATTGAACCTGAAACACTTTCTGACAAGGACAAGCTTGTAGAAACTCTTGCAATCATGAGCCGCGAAGACCCGACCTTTACAAGCCACGAAGACGCAGAAACAGGCCAGCTCATTATCAGCGGTATGGGTGAACTTCACCTCGATGTTCTTGTAACACGCATGAAGGAAGACTTTGGAGTTAAGGCAAATGTCGGCGCTCCTCAGGTAACTTACCGCGAGTCTGTAAGCGGCAGTGCAGAAGTTTCTTCTCAGTGGAGCAAACTCCTTGCCGGAAAAGAAAACTCAGCCGGCATTACTCTTGAACTTAAACGCAACGAACAGGGCGTCGGTAATACATATTCCTGCGAAGTTCACAACGCCGAAATTCCTGAAGAAATTTACGATGCTGTAAAGAGCGGAATTGAAAATTCATTCTCTTCCGGAATCAAATACGGTTATCCGTGTGCCGACCTGTCTGTTATTGTCAAAAAATTGGATTATAATGAAATTAATGGAACTGCATTTGCATTTACTGCGTGCGCGGCCCAGGCATTTGATGAGGCTGCCGAAAAAGCAGGTCCGCAGATTCTTGAACCGGTAATGAACGTAGACATTACATGCCCGGTTGAATTTGTCGGTGATGCAATCAGTCAGATTACACAGCGCGGCGGTATGATCAGCGGTCAGGACAGCAAGGCCAGCGGCGAAATCGTACACTGTACGGCTCCGATGGCAAAAATGTTCGGATTCTCTACAAACCTGCGCTCTGTAACACAGGGGAGAGCAAGTTTCAGCATGGAATTTTCTCATTTTCAACTTAAGCAGGGTGGTTTGGATAACTTAGGGTATTAATGGGTTGGTATATAGCTTTTTTTGCAATTGAATTACTTGTATTATCTGCATTATTTATAAGACATCAACTTCACAAAAAGCAAATTGACAAGAGTCTTTCTTTGACATGGATTTTTTGTCTTTCAATACTGGTCTTAACTCTTTTATCGTTTATTCCGCTTAAGTCCGGTGCACATGATTCAATTCTCTATCAGGTTATTTTTTACTCATACGGCTTAGTCTGCATTCTCGGCAACGCGATTCTGCTCACATGTGCCGGATACCTGCTACGTGTAATTAAAATGCGCACCAGAATGACCCGTCAGGCCTTTATATTTTTCTGGGCATTTATGGCCGTTGATGCGGTTCTTTTCCTGACCACAGGCTTAACAGGCTACGCATACAGCGGAACTTTGATTTCCTGGTCGGACGCGATTAATTCACCTTTGTATTTTTACCGCATACCCGGCCCGTGGATGACTTATCATCTGTACTTCAGCCTTTTACTTGCGCTTTTGATTTTTATCTCGATGATTTTAAAATGCGTATCAATGCCGATTGTTTACGCAGGCAAGTACATCACCATCGGCTCATACTTTCTTATAATTTCAATATTGAATATTGCGCTCAACTTCTTTTCAATTTTCAGAATAAATTATCAGGCGCCGGTAATTTTTATGGCCCTGATTCCGCCGCTTGTCTATCATCAGCTTTATCATTATAAGCCTGTTCTTCTTGTTGCGAGCATGCGAAAAATGGTTTTTGACAAGCTCGGCTCTCCGGTTGTGCTTTTTGACAACGAAGATTTTCTTGCAGACTACAACAGCAGTGCGGCAGAAGTTTTTGTTCTTGAAAAACCTCTCTTAAACCATCTTACACTGACTGACTTTTTAAAGCGTTCTGTCGGAAACCAGATGCGCGAGCGTTCAACTTCCACTGTTGAGGAAGTAAATATTCTTACTCCTTCAGGCCAGGAACTTGTTTATAAACTTGATTATTCAAGGTTGAATGATAAAAACGGGCGCGATTATGGAACTCTTTTGATGTTCCACGATATTTCTGAATTCAAAAAACTGTATAATTCTATGGAACGCACTGCGATGACAGACCTTTTGACCGGTTTGTCGAGCCGTGTTCATCTGCAGAAAAAGATTACGGAAATCAATCTCTACAGAAAGTATCCGTATACGGCCGTTGTTTGTTCCATCAGCGGTATCAATCTGATTACGGAAGGTTTTGGTGAAGACGCCGGAAAGGCCGCAACAATGCACGTTGCAGACCTTTTGCGAAGCCAGCTGCGCGCAAGTGATTTTGCAGCCTACGATGACGGAAACATGATTGTCCTTATGCCGGACACAGGTTCCGCCGACGCAGAAGCCGTATTCAACCGCATCAGCCGCATCCTTAAACATGACAGGGCCTTTAACTTTTCACTTTCCTTTGTATTTGGTGTTGCCAGCCGTGCAAGCCGTGACGCTGACATGCAGCTTACTGTCAGCCAGGCCCAGGCCGACATGCTCAAAAACAAAATGCGCGTGGATGCGGAAGTTCACAAGTCGATTATTGATTCTCTGCGTGAAGCACTCCGCCTTTCTGCATTTGAAACCGAACAGCATTCTCTGCGTGTACAGAGCCTGTGCGTTAAAATTGCCGAAAAACTCAATCTTCCCGAGAACGAAATCAAAAATCTTGAAAAACTCGCTTTATTCCACGATATCGGAAAGCTTTCCGTACCGTCAGAAATCATCAATAAGCCGAGTCCACTTACAGCAGAAGAAATGCGTATCATGCAGCTCCATGTTATCAACGGTTATAAAATTGCAAATGTTTCGGAAGAACTTGCTCCGGTTGCACGCGAAATCCTCTGTCACCACGAACGCTGGGACGGCAAGGGCTATCCTAACGGATACGCCGGAGAAGAAATTCCATATCTTTCGCGTATCGTAACTGTTGCAGATTCATTTGACGTAATCACACACGACAGACCGTATAAGTTTGCCCGTCCTGTACAGTCGGCCCTCGACGAAATCCGCCGCAACCGTGGAATTCAGTTTGATCCGGCTGTAGTCGATGCATTCCTGTCGCTGGATTTTTCAAAAATAAAAATTTAGCAAATTTATTGAATTCGCTATTGACACAAAATGTGTAAATATATAATATAGATTTCACACGCGGGGGTGGTGGAATTGGTAGACACGCTAGCTTGAGGTGCTAGTGGCGCGAGCTGTGCCTGTTCAAGTCAGGTCCTCCGCAACAGACTGTTCGTAATGAACAGTCTTTTTTTTTGGAGTTTAAAAATGTTAGCTGTATTCGTAAACTGCGGGACGATTATTCTGGGCTCTCTGATTGGTCTTTTTTTTGCAAGAAAAATTTCTGAAAAAATGACAGATGTAATTCAGACGGCATGCGGTTTGATTTCGTTTATCATGGGCCTCCAGATGGCATTCAAATACCAGAACGTAGTTTACCTTGCGCTTGCATTGATTCTGGGTGGAATTACAGGCACCCTGATTGATATAGACGATAAAATCCTTAAATTCGGCAAATTTCTTGAAAGATTCTTTGTTGAAAAATCTGCGTACGAGGATGAACCGGTTGCCATTGACAACCGCACTGAACTTGAAAAAGAACAGTTTTCGCGTGGCAAGCCGAATAAAAACTTTGCCTACGCTTTTTTGAACGCATCCGTTCTGTTCTGTGTCGGTGCAATGTCTATCGTCGGTTCATTCAAGGCCGGCATCGAACACGATTATTCAATTATTTTCCTCAAATCCATTCTGGATGGTTTTATTGCAATCGGTTTTGCCGCCGCAATGGGCGTCGGAACTGCATTCAGTGCAATCTCCATTTTTTTGTATCAGGGCGCTTTAACAATGCTTTCGGTTTTGATTCAACCGTATGTTAGCGAAACAATGATAAGCGAACTGACGGGCAGTGGAGGAGCGCTGATTGTATTTATCGGAATCAATCTGATGGGCATACGCAAGATAAAAACTGCAAATTATCTTCCTGCAGTTCTGTTCAGTGTAATTTTTGTTCTTTGTGAGCCTGTTGTAAAAAGCTTATTGAATTTTTAAAACCCCGCAGTCAGCGGCCCGCAAAGTCTATTTATACACTTTTTTTAACTGAATTTTACAAAAATTCCGATTGAATTCATTTTGATTCTAATCTAAAATGGTTTTTATAATATAATCCCTTAGGAGGCCATAAATGGCAAAGGTAGAACTTAAAGGAGTTACAAAAATCTACGACGGTAACGTACTCGCTGTAGAAAAGTCAAATGTAACTATTGATGACCGCGAATTCTGTGTATTCGTAGGTCCTTCTGGATGCGGTAAATCAACAACTCTCCGCATGGTAGCTGGTCTTGAAGACATCACAGCCGGTGAACTCTACATCGACGGTGAACTTATGAACGATGTTCCGCCAAAGGACCGCAACATCGCCATGGTATTCCAGAACTACGCTCTCTATCCTCATATGACAGTATTCGACAACATGGCATTCGGTCTTAAAATCCGTAAGACTGACAAAGCAGAAATCCAGCGCCGTGTAGAAGAAGCTGCTCGTATCCTTGACCTTACAACATATCTCGACCGCAAGCCAAAGGCTCTCTCTGGTGGTCAGCGTCAGCGTGTTGCTGTAGGACGTGCTATCGTACGTTCTCCAAAAGTATTCTTGTTCGACGAACCACTTTCTAACCTTGACGCTAAACTCCGCGTTCAGATGCGTGCCGAAATCTCTGATCTTCATAACCGCCTTCAGGCAACAATGATCTACGTAACTCATGACCAGGTTGAAGCCATGACTATGGGTACAAAAATCGTTGTAATGTCTGAAAAACGCATTCAGCAGATTGGTGAACCATTGTACCTGTACAATCACCCAATCAACAAATTCGTTGCAGGATTCATCGGAACTCCTCCAATGAACTTCTTCAAAGTAAGCATCGTAGAAAAGGGTGGAAAAGTTCTCGCAGAAGAAGGAACATTCACTCTTACTCCAACTGATGTTCAGCAGAAACACCTCAAAGCATACGTTGGTAAAGAAGTATGGTTCGGCGTTCGCCCTGAAGACCTCGAATACCACGATGCTCCGGCTGCAGAAAACAACATGGCAGTAAAAGTTACTAACAAGGAACCACTTGGTGCTGAAACTCACGTATTCGTACAGGTTCAGAACATCAACGTTGTTGCTAAATGTGAACCATCTGTTAACCCACAGCTCGGTGACACAGTTAACTTTACTCCAAAAATGGAAAAAGTTAAGTTCTTCGATATGGAATCAGAAATCAACATCTGTGAACCAGAAATCGAAAAGAAATGGTAATTTAACCTGTAGTTGATTACATCCCCGCGCCAGACGGTTGCGGGGATTTTTTTTATCCTGTAAAATTGAGTTCAAGGTGGGTAAATGAAAAAATCTTCTGTTGTTCTTTATAAAAACTTTCCGGCTCTTGTCGGCGATGCTGATGGTGACAAGTTCCAGGTTAACTGGTGTGTAAGCCGCGCAACTGCAACCGGTAAAAAGGCCGTGTACGCAAGCCAGAAAGTCCGCGACAAAGATGTAATTTTACTTTCCGAAACTCCTGCTTCTTCCGTTGATGCCCTCCTTGCTTTTGAAGACGAAACTCAAAAAGAAAACTCTCCTGTAAAATCACAGCTTCTGGAAGTTTATGAATTACTGCTCAGCGACGACTCGACTAAAGATGCGCCTCTTCCTTTTGTTGAATTATGGGAACTTATCCGCGGAAAAATAGCTGCCGATGAGTGCTGGGGTGTTTACAGCTGTCTTAAAAATTCATACGAGTTTGAAGAAAAAATCACTGACGGCGCAGTAAGTTTTGTTCCAAGAAACGCAGAAGAAATTCAAAAATTAAAGGACAAGGCTTACGAAAAAGAGCACGCAGAAGAAATCAGAAATCAGTTTATCGGCCGCCTCAAGCAGTTCAAGCTGAATCTGCCTGATGACGCAAAGTTTATGGGCGAAGTTGAAGCCTTTGCTCTCGGCAAAACAGATAAATGCAAAACCCTCAAGGACGCGGGCTTTAAAGAAACAATTGAACGCGCCCACGATGTTCTTTTGCGCACCGGAATCTGGGACATTACCCGTAACCCGTATCCTCTTCGCTGGGGCCTGAGTATGAAGAGCGCATCTGAAGTTCTCCAGAGCCCGCCTGAGGAAGAGCGTTTTGAAGTTCCGGGAGAGGCCTACGCAATCGACAGTCCGTGGTCAACTGACCCTGATGACGCAATTGCTTTTGACGGTGAGTATCTGTGGGTTCACATCGCAGACCCTGCAAGCACTGTAATGCCTGACAGTTCAATCGATAAAACAGCCCGGGCCCGTGGTGCAACATTATATCTTCCGGAAGGCGCCGCCCGAATGCTCAGTGAAGGCTGTCTTGAAGATTACGCGCTTGGACTTAAAGAAGTTTCAAATGCATTGAGTTTTAAAATCAAGCTCGATGACAGCTGCGAAGTTGAATCCTGCGAAGTTTTACGTACAAAGGTTCATGTAAAGCGTCTTACCTATGAAGGGGCCGACACAATGGAAAACTCCCCTGAACTTGCACCTTTGTTTGATATCGCAAAAAGAAATGCAGAAAGACGTTTAAAAAAAGGCGCCGTTCCAATCACAATGCCCGAAATCCACGTTGTTGTGGACGAAAACAAAAAGGTCAGCATGGTACCGGTTGTTCACTATAAATCGGGCGAAGTTGTGCGCGAGTGCATGATTCTTGCAGGCGAGGGCGCCGCAAAATTTGCATTCAAAAACAATATTCCTTTTCCGTTTATCAGCCAGGAAGCACCGGAAATTCCAGCAGATGTGCCTGAAGGACTTGCAGGCCAGTACAGACTGCGTCGCTGCATGCGTAAGCGCAATGTAGGTGTAACACCGTCCGCCCACGCCGCAATGGGACTCAATATGTACAGTCAGGTTACAAGTCCGCTGCGCCGTTACGGGGATTTGATTGCACACCAGCAGCTCCGTGCCTTTATTAAAGGTGAGCCACTCATCGATAAAGATGAATTACTGGTCAGGGTTGCTGCCGGAGACGCGTCTGCGAGGGCTGCAAAACAGGCCGAGCGCAACAGCAATACCCACTGGATTTTGGTGTATCTGACTCAAAACCCGGACTGGAGCGGAAGCGCAGTCTGCCTCGACATTCAGCCCAAACAGAGCATTTTCTTTATCGAAGACCTGGGTATCGAAACTGCACTTTCAGGCATTGACTGTAAGCTCAATGACAAAATAAACCTCAAGGTTTTAAAAATCGATATTCCGAATCTCGAAGTTGTTTTTGCAGCAGTGTAATTAAAGCGTCCCGGCCCGAATCAATGGGTAACCTGAACTGAAATTCCTCCCGTATTGCCCGCGAGAGCCGTTTTCGCTAAAATAAATTCATTATGATAGTTATGAAATTCGGCGGTTCTTCGGTTGCAAATGCAGAACGCATCCGCCACGTTGCTTCCATTATTCAGGCATACAAAGATGAAAAGCCTGTTGTTGTTTTGAGTGCCATGGGTGACACTACTGACCACCTTCTTGATGCGGCTGATATGGCTGTAGAAGGTAAAGTTGATATTGCAAAAGTAGAAAAACTTCACCTTGATACCGCAAAAGAACTCAATATTCAGGTTCCGGCCATTAAAGAACTTCTTGATGAATTAAAAACTCTTCTGACCGGCATTTCCATGCTTCATGAACTTACAAAACGCACCCGCGATTACCTCGTTTCTTTCGGGGAACGCATGAGTGTACGCATGATGGCCGCTTATCTTGAACAAAATGCAACTCCTGCCAGATTCTATGATGCATGGGATATCGGTATGGTTTCTGATTCCAACTATATGAATGCAGAACTTCTGGACGAAGTCTGGGATAATATTCCTAAGGCTCTGGCTGACTATAAAAATGGTTCACAGAAAGAAATTCCTATCGTAACCGGCTTTATCGCAAAGGATAAAAAAGGCGTAATCACAACTCTCGGCCGCGGCGGATCTGACTTAAGCGCAACTATGATCGGAAGCGCCCTCAAAGCAGACGAAATTCAGACCTGGAAGGACGTTGACGGAATTCTTACAACTGACCCGCGCATCGTAAAAGAAGCACGTCCTGTTCCGGAAGTAACATACGAAGAAGCCCAGGAACTTGCAATGTTCGGAAGCCAGGTTCTTCACCCGCGCAGTATGATTCCATGCCGCAAGAGCGGAGTCCAGGTGCGTGTAAAGAACAGCTACAATATCAAAAGTCCGGGTTCCCTCATTGTAGAAAAGCACAGCGGAGCCGTTCCACGCGTAACTGCAATTACAAGCGTTAAAAACGTAACTCTGATTGATATCCAGTCCAGTGGAATGTTTGGCGCAAGCGGATTCCTTGCACACGTATTCAACCAGTTCCTTAAATGGAATATCAGTATCGATGTAATCGCAACATCTGAAGTTTCAGTTTCTCTGACAGTAAACACAAAGGCTGATCTGACAGGTCTTCTGCAGGACATCGGAAACGTAGCTGAATGCAAGGCAAGCAAAAATAAGGCAATCGTAACCATCATCTGCGACGCCGCACATTCAAGTTCAATTCTTGCAGATGCTTTTGCCGCATTGAACAAGGCCGGTATCAACGTTCAGATGATCAGCCAGGGCGCAAGCAAGGTTAACATCAGCATGCTCGTTGACGAAAGCCAGGCTAACGATGTTGTTAAGATTCTGCATAAATCTTTATTTGAATAATTTTTGCTGAATGCTGTGGAGATAAAATTATGAAAATCGCACTTGTCGGATATGGAAAAATGGGCCACATGATTGAAATGTGTGCAAAAAATATGGGACACGAAGTTGTCGCAACAGTTGACGTAATGGCAAAGGACGCTACAAACCTCGTTGCCGCAGGTGACGGACAGGCAGTAGCCGACGCCGTAAAAAAGAGCGGGGCAGAGGGCGTTATTGAATTCAGCCACCCGACTGCAGTAATCAATAACCTCAAGGCATTGATTCCTCTTGGAATCCCTGTTGTTGTAGGAACTACCGGCTGGGCAAAAAATGAAGGCGAAATTGCAGACCTCTGTGCAAAGACCGGCGGAACCTGCATGCGCTCATCAAACTTTTCCATCGGCGTAAACATGTTCTACAAAATCGTAGAAGAAGCCGCACGCCTTATGAGCCAGTACAGCGATTATGATGTTGCAGTATGGGAAGCACACCATAACCAGAAGGCAGACAGCCCTTCAGGAACAGCTCTCGAAGTTGCACGCCGCGTTATGCTCGGAAACACAACAAAGACAGAAATGGTTGTAGACGCATTCCACGAACGTCCTAAGGCAAACCAGCTCCATGTAAGTTCAACCCGTGTAGGCTCAGTTCCTGGAACTCACACTGTTTTCTTTGACAGTCCTGCTGATTCAATTGAACTTACACACCGTGCCCGCAGCCGCGAAGGTTTTGCAAAGGGTTCAGTTGTTGCCCTTGAAAAACTGAGTTCAAAACTTTCTTCCGGACAGCTGGAACATGGTAAACTGTACGGTATGGAAGATCTGTTTTAATTCAATCACGTAAGAAAATTAATCTTACCTGAAAATAAAACTTGTGAATTCCTCTTTCTGGATATAAAATTGTATTATATACCAGAGAGAGGTTTTTTTATGAATCGTAAAAGAAGTTCGGTTGCCCGTCTGATTTCCCTGCTTATCGCGGGGCTTGTTGTAATATATTCCTTACTGATTGCACTTATCGTTCACCGCCAGTTAAACGGCGGATTATTCGATTATTTTTCCAAAGATGTCCAGAAACTGTCAGCGGTAATTCAGGACGAAATGAAGAATGAACAGAAACAGTATTTTGATTCATTCAAAGGTCTTCAGCAGCAGCTTGATTATGCGACAACAAAACTCGATGCAGGTCCTCTCTATTATGAATCTGTCTGTTCTGCGGCAGTAAAACAGCTTGGCTTTGACTGTGCTGTAATTTTTGACAACAGTTCCAGAAAACTGACCTCTTCAAAATTAGACAGGGATTTACAGAGTGAATTTTTACCATCCGCCCTCCGGGGAAACACCGGAACAAAACTTGTAAAAAGCGGTCCAAAACTTCTTGCACTTGAATACGGTCCTGTAAAAGAAGACAGTTCAATCGTTGGGGCAATGATTGCATATAAAGAAGTGTCTACGATGGAACTTGTAATGCGGGTAAGTAAATACACGGATTCCAACGTTACGATTTTTGACGGTAATGTGCGCTATGCTACAAGCGTAAACGGCGCCATGAATACAACCCTTGATATTCCGGAAGTTTTTGAAAACGCTAAAAACGGCCGGCCGACAGCACTTTCCAACGTAATCGGCGGCACAAAATTTGTCTCTTATTATTATCCGCTCAATGACGAAGACGGCAATTACCTTACAACGCTTTATATGGGTAAACCGATGCTCGTTGCAAATACACTTTCGGCAGCGATTTTTACACCTCTTCTGATTTTTATAATTCTGTCAGCCCTTGCAATTACAGGAATTATCGTATTAATCCTGTATAAGACTGTCATCAAAAAACTTAATCTTGTCGGAACTGCTGTAGATAATTTGAACAGCGGAGACGCAGATCTGACATACCGTCTTCCTGTCAGCGGAAATGATGAATTTACCGGCGTAAGTGAAGGAATCAACGCATTCATTACACTTTTGCAGAATACTGTAATTGACGTAAAAGACAGTGCAAATCAGGTTCTCAACGGAAGCGAACAGATTTCTGCTTCGAGCCAGTCGATTTCTTCCGGGGCAAGCGAACAGGCCGCATCCAGCGAAGAAATGTCTTCTACCATGGAACAGATTGCCGCCAATATCAGGCAGACTGCCGACAACGCTCACCGTACTGGCGAGATTTCGCGTCATACCTTTGACGAGGGCGAAGCTGGGGCGGGTGCTGTAAGCAACGCGGTAGAAGCCGTAAAAGTTATTGCAGAAAAAATCAACGTAATCAGCGAAATAGCCGGTCAGACAAATATGCTTGCACTCAATGCGGCAATCGAAGCGGCACGCGCCGGAGACGCAGGAAGCGGCTTTGCGGTTGTAGCAGGTGAAGTCAGAAAACTTGCCGAGCGCAGTCAGGAAGCTTCCGCAGAAATCGTTGAACTTGCTGAACAGACTCTGGGCGCCGCAGAAGACGCCGGCAAAAAGATCAACACCGTAATTCCGGAAATTAAAGAGACAAACAACCTTGTTCAGGAAATCAGTGTTTCATGTGCCGAACAGGACCAGGGAGCACAGCAGGTAAGCCAGGCAATCATTCAGTTTGATGCGGTTGTACAGCAGAATGCAAGTGCTTCGGAAGAGCTTGCGGCAATGAGTGAAGAACTCAGTGCAACTGCCCGTAAACTTGTCGAGACAATCAGTATCTTCAAGACCGAATAGGGGAGCAGGGCCGGCATTTTTGCCACGCCGGCTCCGCGCCTTCAAGTTACTCTCAGACTAGGACATCTCTTTTTCTTTGTATTTATTCAAAATAAATTCCTTACTTCGATTGAGTAAATAAATTAAATTCTCTATAATGTGTACTAAGTATTATTTTTTAAATTCATCAAAATTCACCTGGGGGAATTTATGACAATCGGAACTATGCTTAATCAGAGTATTATTTTGACTCTGCTCGGTATGTGTGTTGTTTTCGGATTCCTTATCATTTTGATTGGTGCAATGAACGTTCTTCGTCTCGTTGTTCATGCACTCAAACTTGATAAAGAAACACCGAAATCTGATTCTGCAGCAGCACCTGCTCAGAATACTGATCAAAATGCTGTGGTTGCAGCCATTGCAACTGCTTTGCACCAAAAGAACTAACTTATAAGGGGATAATTTAACATGGCTAAGAAAATTGGTATTTCAGAACTTGTTTTGCGTGATGCTACACAGTCTCTTCACGCTACTCGTATGACTCTTGCAGATATGCTTCCTATCGCACCACAGCTCGACAAAATCGGTTACTGGGCTGCAGAAGCATGGGGTGGAGCAACTTATGACTCATGTATCCGCTTCCTGAACGAAGATCCTTGGGAGCGCCTCCGCAAACTCCACGCAGCAATGCCAAACACAAAAATCATGATGCTCCTGCGCGGACAGAACCTTCTCGGTTACCGCCACTATGCAGATGATGTTGTAGATAAATTCGTTGAATATGCAGCTAAAAACGGTGTAGATGTATTCCGTATCTTTGATGCATGTAACGACCCTCGCAACCTCGAACGTGCTACAAAAGCAGCCGTTAAGTCTGGCAAACACGTTCAGATGGCTATTTCATACGCTACAACTCCATATCACACAAAAGAAATTTATGCAGACCTTGCTAAAAAATATGCTGACTTTGGTGCAAACTCAATCTGTATCAAAGATATGTCTGGTCTTCTTAAACCATTTGAAGCATATGATCTCGTAAAGGCAATCAAATCTAAGGTTGATCTCCCAGTAGAAATCCACTCACACGCTACAACAGGTCTTTCTGTTGCAACACTGCTCAAAGCAGCTGAAGCAGGAGCAGATGTTCTCGATACTGCAATTTCTGCAATGGCTATGGGTACTTCTCACTCACCGACAGAAACAATCGTAGAAATGCTCAAGGGAACAGAATACGACACAGGTCTTGATATTTCTGCTCTCCTCGAAATCGCCGCTTACTTCCGTGATATCCGCAAGCACTACGCTTCACTTGAATCTAAATTCCTCGGAGCTGATACCCGTATTCTTAAATCACAGGTTCCGGGCGGTATGCTTTCTAACCTCGAAAACCAGCTCAAACAGCAGGGCGCTTCTGACAAAATCGATGACGTTTTGAAAGAAATCCCTCTCGTACAGAAAGACGTTGGATACGTTCCTCTCGTTACACCAACATCACAGATTGTTGGTACACAGGCTGT